>DATJYL010000020.1 GCA_035499655.1 Pirellulales bacterium | reverse complement strand
TCCCGCCCCACCACCCGCCAGATTCCATTGGTTCACGGTGGTTCCGTTCGAGAGCGTCGTCGAACTGGTTGCCCAACCGGGATTACCCGGCTCGTTCATGTCCGAATCCAACCAGCCGGTCGGCAGACTGCTGGCGGGGTTACCGACGATGACGCCCCGACCGTTGATGCCCAGGTAAACGCGGCCAAACACGTTGGGATCGGCGGCCATGGTATCGACCAGGCCACCCCATTGATGATTGACATCGTTAAGCAAGGTCCAGGTGGAGCCGCCGTCGTCGGAGCGGTACACGCCCAGAAAATTGCTGATGGTGCCGTAGATATAAATGGCCGGATACGTTTTTCCCGGCGCCGGTGCGCCGAGCGCGAGGTTAGGAACATTCGCGTAACCAATCGAGCTTAACTGCGAGAAACTGACGCCGAAGTTCGTGGAATGATAGACGCCGTTATACGAGGAAATCCACAGATCGCCGGCAGCAGATGGATTGGGCGTTAGCGTGATGTTGCCGTTTCCCAGCGCGGCTCCTTGTGCAGTGAACGTGTGCCCGCCGTCGGTGCTGATGTAAAGCTGCCAGGAATTGTCGCTGCTGTTTTCGGTCCAGTAGTAGAACGTGTTGGCGTTGACGCGGTCGGAGACTACCGTGCCGCCGGTGAGTGTTCCGCCGGGAACGGTGGAGGCCGTCCAAGTAGTGCCATCGTCAGTGGAATAGTAGGGCGTATCTCCCGACGGAGCCCAGAGCAGCGTGGCGGCGTTGGCAGAGACGGCAATGGAACCGCCGCTTCCGCCGCCGGCTGCAGAGGCAAAGGCTGTCCAAGTAACGCCATCGTTGGTGGTGTAGGCGCCGTGGTTGGTTCCCAGGTCGTCCACGACCGCTTCAAAATTCGGATTGTTCTGAGCAAAATCGACACTGTCGATTGTGCCTAATCCACCGCCAGAAATGGTCGCGGCGATGCCGCCGGCAACAGGCGAAGAGGTAAGCGTCGTATGCGCAAAACCGTTGATGTCCCCCAGCGCGCTGAACAGCGGAACTCCCGTTTGCGGGGCAACCAGCTTCAGCACTGCAGTGAATTCGATGCCGTCATCCGGAAAGTACCAACTGTTGGCGGCGGTCAGCGTGGTCGTGCTGTTGCCATTGTTCGTAGCCCAGATGCCTTGCCCCGTCCCGTACATCAGTTGAGTAGTATTGAACGGATTGATAGCAACAGTGGCGGCCCAGTTGCCAATGCCGTCGCCAAAGGCCGCGATCCACGGAGCGTTGGAAGTGTTGCGAGTGGGATCGAACCCGCCATAGCCAGAGTTTTGTACTCCGGCCGTGGAATACAAAGCAACCCAGGTCGGTGTGGCCGCATTGGCGTTGGTGGTGCGCCAAATTTGGTCCGGGCCGGAATACCGATCAAACGATGTCACGACAATGGTGTTGGCATTGTTCGGATCGGCGGCGATGCCGTCGTAGCCGAACGTTGGATTGCTGCCGCCAGGAGTCTGGGGCGATATGCTCGCCCACACGCCGTTGGTGGGACTTGTGCCGGGCGTGAACCGGAAGACGCCGCCCGTGGTGATGCTGCCATTGGGCGCTTCGGCATTGGCGTACCCCAGATAGATGTTTCCGCCGGAGATGACGGCGTGGCCGGGAATCCAACGGCTCGGCAGCGTTCCCGTGCCGGTGAGCTTGGTCCACGTGGTTCCGCCGTTTGTTGTTTGATAGAGATTGGTCCCGCTGGAGCTGCCTGTGGAATCGATCCCCACGTAAATGGTCTGACTAGGATTGCCCGGCGTGCCGCTGCTAGGGTCGAACAGAACAAATGTGGTGCTGGTGGGACTGAACGCGCTGGAGCTAATCTGGGCGAACGAATGGCCGGCGTTGGTGCTTTTCCACAATCCGGAGTTATTGGACCCCAAAAACACGATGTTGCTGTCGTTGGGGTCAACGGCAATTTGCTCCCCGTCGCCGCGGCCGTTGGAATTGCCGCCCACGTAAAAACTAAGATTGGTTTGCCCCCACGTCTGTCCGCCGTTGGTGGAATAGAAAACAGCGCCGTTGGTGCCGGAGTATTCGCCGACATCGGCGTAGATGTTATTGGAGTTTTCCGGATCGATGGCGAAGCTGAGCACGCCGATCAATTGCTGCTGTGTGCCGTTGCCGGACGTGCTGGTGTTGTTGCCGACAAAATCAAGCAGTTGCGTCCACGTTTGCCCGTCGTTGGTGGTTTTGTACAGCCCGCCGATATCGGTGCGTGCGTAAATGACGTTTTGGTTGTTGGGGTCGTAAAAAATGCCGTCGACAAAACCGCCGGCGCCGATGGCGGCGTTTTGCCAGGTGTAAGCCTGGCTGGTAAGGTACAGGCGATCTTCCAAGTTCTCAAACCTCAGGGTGCGAATTGGCAGCCCACGCCGGAATCCTTTCAAAGAGCGTTTATAAACTACTCTCGACGACATTGGTTACCTCAATTCAACGAATGAATGCGCGGATTTACGAACAAATTATTTCAAGGGTCATATGTTACCTTGCGTCAAGACTGGCTGAAAAAATGGGGGTAATGGAAAACGTGGGCCTTAACCGAAATATAAGTTCGTATAACAATCAGTTGCTGAATCGGACAGCGGTTCCAGCGACGCATCGGCCAATGAGCCATCGGCCACTAAAGCGAAGCGGCCGGCCGGCCGCTTCGCTTTAGCACGCTGTAACGTGGAATGATCGAGCCACGAAAAGTAGAAGTCGAGTAATGCTAATGAAACCTGCGCTTGGTCAGCGGTGGTAGCAGGAAGATGATTGGCAAATGTTGCATTTGATGTCGACGCGGAATCCAACTCGGTTTTCCCCTTAGCATCGATAACTGGTATCAAGCGCCTAGAGGTTGCCGTTGTGTTCGATGGAGAGGGGGCAATTATGTACGATGACGGGGTGGAGTTCGTAGTCAAGGTGGCATCGGCCCCTGCGATCGGCGCTACCTGATTGTTAACTTCTGGCGAGGGAATGAGCGTCGGCGTGATCGGTGTTGTCGAATCAACCAAGGCAGTTGTATTTTCGTCCTGATTGAAGCTGCCGCCGCCACCCCGCAGGGAATTGAGCAAAGCTTGCAAATCCGCATAGGTTACATAGCCATCGCCATTGACGTCAGCAATAACCGTCATATCGATGGTTGAAAGATTGTTGCTGGATTTAAATGTGTCCAAATTG
>DATJYL010000019.1 GCA_035499655.1 Pirellulales bacterium | reverse complement strand
TCCCGCCCCACCACCCGCCAGATTCCATTGGTTCACGGTGGTTCCGTTCGAGAGCGTCGTCGAACTGGTTGCCCAACCGGGATTACCCGGCTCGTTCATGTCCGAATCCAACCAGCCGGTCGGCAGACTGCTGGCGGGGTTGCCGATCTCATTGGCCACGTAAACACGTCCGAAGACATTGGGGTCGGCCGCCATGACACCGCTCCATTGCTCGCTGGAGTTGTTGAGTACGGTCCAGGTATTTCCGCCATCGTCGGAGCGATAGATGCCTTCGAATGAATTGCCAACTGGTGTGCCGTAAATGTAAAGGGCGGGATAAGCGCTACCCGGCGCCGCCGCGCCGACCGCAAGGGACGAGACATTGGTACTGTAGCTGTTGGGGTGGGAGAAACTGGCGCCAAAGTTGGTGGATTCGTAGATGCCGACGTAAGTTCCGAGCCACAACTGACCGGCGACCTTCGGATTCACTACCAGTGTCGGGTTTCCCGTCGCCAGCGAACCACCGGCGGAAGCGCTGAATGTGTGGCCGCCATTGCTGCTGATGTACAACGTCCAGGAGTTGTCGTTTGAGTTCTCGGTCCAGTAATAGAAGTAGTTAGGATTGACCTTATCGGAGAGGATGGTTCCGCCTGTCGGAAGCGCGCTAGATGCACCCAGCGTGGCTAGAGTCCAGCTTGAGCCGTTGTTGATGGAGTAATAGGGAGCCTGCCCCGAGGGTGCCCAGACGATGGTCGATCCATTGGCTGAGATTGCGACAGTGCCGTTGCTGAACCCGCTGCTCCCGCCGGGATTGGAGGCGAACTGGCTGAATGTGGTTCCGTTGGTGGTATAGAATCCGTAGACTGTGCCCAGGTTTCCGACCATGACAGTGTCCTGGGGATCGAGGCCGGCGGAATCGACGGAGGTGAGGTTGCCGCCGCCGCCGTTGAAGAAGACGTTCCCTTGCGTGGGAGAAAAGGTCAGGGTAGTGAAAGCGAAGCCGCCTACATCCCCCATGGCTCCATAGAGCGGAATGCCGCCGGTGGGGGCGTTTACACCTAAGACTGCCGTCATCACAATCCCAGTATCGGGAAAATACCAGCTGTTTGGCGCAGTGAGAGTCGTGGTGCTAGTGCCCTGGTTCGTGGCCCAAATGCCGCCGCCGTAAGTGTGCATGATCTGGGCGGAATTGTAGGGATTGATGGCGACGTCGCTGGCCCAGTTGCCGATACCGTCGCCGCTTGAGGCCATATACGGTGCGTTGGTGGTGTTCCGAGTGGAATCATACCCGGCATAGATGTTGGGCGATGGCAGTTGGTAGAGGGTGACCCAGGACGGGGAAGAAGCGTTAGCGTTCGTCGTGCGCCAGATTTCGTCACCGTAGTTGTAGCGGTCGAGGCTAGTGACGACGATGGTGGTGGGACTGTTGGGATCCAGGGCCAACCCGCAATAGCCGAAATAGTCGTAGGGTGCTGATGACCTTTGCGGCACGACGGGTGAAATGTTGGCCCAGACTCCCGTGTTGGTGTTGTAACGGAACACTCCTCCATTGTCCGGCTCGGTGGGAGATTGATCGTCGGCGTAGGCCAGATAAAGATTGCCATCGGAAGCCATGGCAGCGCGTTCGACCATCCATCCGGTTGGAGCCGAACCGGTACCGGTCACTTCCGTCCAGGATGTGCCGCCGTTTGTGGTTTCGAAAAGATTGGTGCCGCCGGCCGTGGAGGTTTCGCCGACGAAAATCTCCTTGGTAGGGTTGCCAGTGGTTCCACCGTTGGGATCGAAAAGTACGAAATTGATGCCCGCCGATGTGGAAAACGATGTGATCTGGCTGAACGAATGTCCGGCATTGGTGCTTTCCCAAAGGCCGTTGGCATTGCTTCCCAGGAAGATGATATTGCTGTCGTAGGGATCGACCGCGATGCGCTCGCCGGCGCCGCGGCCATCCATATTCCCGCCGACGTAGAAGCTCAGCGAAGTTACACCCCAGGTTGCGCCAGCGTTGGTGGAGTAGAGCACATAGCCGTTGCTTCCAGAATACAACCCAACGTCGGCGTAGAGGTTATTGGAATTCTCAGGGTCGATGGCGAAGCTGAGGACGCCGTTTGAGCCTCCGCTTCCGTTGCCGACCCAATTGAGCAATTGGGTCCAGGTAGTTCCATCGTTGACGGTTTTATAGAGTCCGCCAACATCGCTGCGGGCGTAGATGACGTTTTGATTGTGCGGATCGTAGAAGATGCTATCGACGAATCCTCCTGCGCCGATGTTGATGTTCTGCCAGGTATAGCTGGAGGCGGCGAGCAAACACCGCTGCTCCAATCGCTCCACGCTTAAGGTTCGAAATTGACGAAGCAGCCCCTGGCGGATTCTAGTCATGATTTACCTACAGCATCTTGGGGCCAGGAAATGTGTTTCATGATAATGCTCCTCCTGAGCCACGCCGCATGCGGAACAAACCTAAGGCGGCAATGCCAATTCCAAACAAAATAGCGGTGGCAGGTTCCGGCACAACAAACGGGCTAAGGTCGTAAACTGATATGCTGCGCCCCGCCACAGCCGCCGTAAATGAATTTCCCAACCCCGTGACTGTCGATTGCGTGGGATCGCTCGTCAGGCTGGTCGAAAACAGCGTCCCCGAGGCAAGGATGTCTTCCCCGCTAATCGATACTGCCATGTTCGCGGCGTTGGTGCTCGGATTGATCAGCATAATCGAAATGGTACCATCGGCCCGTTTCGCGGCGTAAACGATTCCCGCCGTGTTGGAGCTGGATGATGCTGAAATGAACGTGTCTCCAGGACGAATAAAATCGTACAATGCCTCCATCGCGTAATACGATACTCCCTTGCTCAGTGTGCCTGGCTGATCAACGAGATAACCGGCTGTCATTTCCCACATGTCCGTATTTTGGACGCCGGCCTTCAAAAAGCCGGCGTAATCAATGGCGGTTTGCAGGCCTTGGGTTGTCCCCGGCAGCGTGCTCCCTAAATTTCCAAACTCGGTAATAAACACGGGAATATGTGCAGCGTCAGCACCCGCATTGGTGCTGATCAAACTGCGAGAACTGTTGATGAAATTCGGAATATCGGTCACTCGAGCAGCTAAAAAATTCCTAACGGTCGTGTTGCCCGTGCCACTCAGATTGGGATAGTAATGCACGATGCCGAAGTTCATGCTGCTGGCCGCGCCCTGCAGGACGTATGGATCGTAATTCGACGCGTTGTCCAGGACTCCGCCAATTTTGATCGTTGGGTCCACGGCTTCCATCGCCGAGGCAAAAAGTGGAATCTGCTGACCGTAAAACGTCGGTGAAAGGTTCGGTTGTCCGACTCGGTCCGCACCAGTGCCGGCATAATGGAGGTCATTTTGCCAATTCAATCCACTAAAATATCCGTTGCCATTTATTTCATTGCCAATCTCCCAATACTGCACTCCGATTGGCGCAGCGCGTTTATTTTTTAAAAAATTGCCCGGCGTCATCGAGGGCATATCCGAGGCGTTCAGCACGACCCCCACCGAACCATCGGTCGCCCAGTTCGCATCGTTGGGATTGGCGGCGCGTAATGCCGCCCAATAACGAACTGTTCCCCAATTGTTCCCTTCTGCATCGGTGCCAAGTTGCATTGTCGCATTGGCGCCGTTGACCGTGGCATTGGCGTAAGCCACCCACGCCGCAGCCTCCTGTGGCTGACCACCCATCGTGCTGTTTAAGCTGCTTCCGTAGTCAATCGTCACCATCGCCTGTTTCGCCAGGCCAGTAGGTGAGTTGATGAGATTGGTGGCCCAAACCCCGAAGTTCGAATTGCTGTTTGTGTAGCCACCGGTAGCAACGTTATTCGTCCAATGATAAATGTCTGAATAATTACCACCCGGATAGCGAATGATCGACACGCCCCCAGCGTCCAACGCCGACGATATATATGGGGCGTTCATGTTGTTGTAGTAAACCGAAGTGTTCATGCCGATCCCGATCGGCGATACCGTGGCCACTACCTGTTGCCCATTAATGCTATTCGTTACCAACTGGCTTGCATTGATCGTGATGTTTTGCGGGTATGCCGTGGAGCAAAATCCACCGGCCGAGATCATCGAGATGCACAACATCTGGATCGCTAGACGGGTATTTTCCGACCGGCAACTTGAGCGCGAATCGTTGCTTCTACGCCGGACTGCCCAGCATCGTTTCGGTGCGAAAATCGTGATCGCTGTTATTCTAGCGACTGTGAGAAGAGGTGGTTTGCAAGCAAAGCGTTTCATTTTGTGCTCGTCTCCATCGAGACCAATACGACATCATTGCTGTGCATTGGCAGAGTGAACTCAAAAGAGCCGCGCTCGTCGATGTCGACCCAACGATCGGTTTCCGGCAGGTCGCGAGTCAACATCCGGAGTTGCTCGAGCTGGCCCGGAGTAAGAGCCTTGGGCGCGCCCATATCGAGGTACGCCGAGTATGCGTCATTCGCGCGAAAACCTGTGCGGTAGATTTTCAGATGGTATTCGCCTGAGTTCAGATGGCTTAGATGAAGTTCAACCGGTAATGCCGGCGTGGATTCAACAATCCGGCTGTAGAATGGACGGTTGCTTACTTTTTGTTGCGGTTGCTCAAAGTCCCACATCACGGCTGAAATTCCATTATTTGTTGCCGCAGCGAAAATCTGTGAGTCCTGAGCCGGAACTGCGTTGCCCTGCAATTCGTGAAGGTATTTGTAAGCGAAGTAGGCAGGCTTGCGGATTCCCTCGCGGTTCAACAAGCCAAACCCGCCGTGGAACGGTGTTGGCGGTGGCCCGGACTCTTCGAACAAATCCGTATACGTCCAGTAGCTCATGCCCTGTACCAAACCCTGGCTGGCCTTCAGCTTGCTGAGAATATAAGGCGCGCTGATGTACGAGTCGTGGACCAGATCACGGGGCGAGTAGCTCGTACTCCATTCGGTAAAATAGAGCGGAAGGCCAGGATATTTTGACGCCTCGATCTGCTGACGAACTCGGCGCACATCGCCGACGATGGCATCCGGCGACGGAGATAGCTTCGTGTCTTCCTTGCCGTCGTTGTCAAGGAAACCACCGTTCACACCATAGCTGTGGGTCGTGACAAAGTCCACGGCGGCGCCGCTTTGCGCCGCATGCTCAAGAAACTCCGGCACCCAGGCAGCACCGGCTGTTGACGGACCGCCAACGCGCAAATTCGAATCGATTCCCTTGATGGTATTTGCCGTCAGGTCATACAGCTTGAAATAGGCCTTTTGGTCGGCGCCTTCCCAAAAGCCGGATAGATTAGGCTCATTCCACACCTCGAAGAACCAGGTGCTCACCTCGACCGCCCCGTAGCGTTGCTCAAGATGACGGATGAAAGCATCGATCAGGTCTCTCCAGGAGTCCGGTACGGGATGCGATGTATTGCCATGCCAATTGAATATCTGATTGTCGGAGGTCCTCAATGCATCCGGTGTAAACCCGATTTCGACAAAGGGCTTGATATGACGGGCCAGCAGTTTGTCATAGAGTTCGTCTATTTTCGTCCAGTCATAAAAGTTTCTGCCATTTTCGACCCGCACCGTCCCCAGCACATCGTGAAAAATGGCGTGGAAGCGAATGTATCGGAAGCCAAGTTCATCGACGGCCGTTTTCAGTTGCGCCTCACTGTCGTCACGAATCAGTGTGCCCGGATAGTCAGACCCTACGGATAAATCGAAAAAACGATCGATAGGCTTCACTGCCTGCGACACGTCGAGGTCAATTTGGCGCGAAGGCGTCGCGTCATCCGCGAAAGCGCTCAACAACAACAGCGAAACACACGCCGCAGTCGCTGTCAGGCATTCACGTGGCATAATGGTCACGGCGATTGCAACTCCCTAGTCCTATTGTCGCTTGTCGGTTGGCGTCAGTTGGACAGAATTGAGGTTGATAGCTTTCCAGCTGGCCCTGTCTTTCGAGCGGACGCTCACATCAACTTCGCCCGAGTGTTTGATGTTTACCTGACCGATTTCGACGTTGATAAATTGGTCCCAGGCTTGAGTCTGTAATACTTTGGCCGGAACATTGTCGTTGCCAACTCCCACGATAAATTCGCCGTTGCCGTTTGCAGCGGCAATGCTCGCGCTAATTTTATAAATCCCCGGTTTGTCCACGCGGACACGCCAGGCAACCCATTCGCTGGGGTCGTCCCAGTAGCCAATATCCGGCTTGCCGCCTTGGTCTTCCAGCTTCAATTTTGTGCCGTGCAGGAGGGCACTGTCAGCATCCATCACAAGCCGTCCATTGGAGTCTGCCGATACGATTGTCGAAAGTTCCGGCAAGGGCGCAGGTTTCAAATTGCTGCCGGTGATTCGCAACGCACAGGTAAGTTCACTCAATTTCGGACCGGGTAATTCCACAGCTAGGCCATTTGCCGTCTGGCTGAATTTCAACTCGCCATCACCGCCGAGCAATTCAACCTTCTCAATTGAGTTTTGTGCCGCCTCGTCAGTTCTGGCGAGCGACCTGATGACAAGTTTTCCTTCTTCTGGCCAGCCCAGCGCAATTGCGTAAAGTGTATTGCCTTTGGTCGTAAAGCGAATGTCCTTATCACTGTAATGAAAATCTTCCTTGAAGGAGCCGCCGCCGGTTAGCGCCCTCCCTTCTCCATATCGCAACCATGGTCGAGTACCATAAATGGCTTCACCATTTGCAGCAGTCCACTCGCCGAGTTGCTGCAGCATGGTCTCCACTTCAGGATCGAGCGAGCCGTCCGGCCGCTGTACCACGTTGAGCAACAGATTCCCGTTCTTGCTGACGATGTCGACGAGCATGTCGACCACCCATTTGACAGGGCGGTATTTCCAATGCTTGTTGTAGAACCAATCGCCGATGGACGTATCCGTTTGCCACGGATAGGGATCGATTCCAGAGTTCACGCCACGTTCGTAGTCATGCACCCAGCGTCCATCAGAAGGCTGTTTGCACGTATAGACGGCTTCGCAGATGCCCCCGTGGCAGGCAGCATTGATATTGTAAAAATTGGCAATCTGGCTTAGACCGACTTCGTTGCCAAAAGCCACACCGCCGTCGGTGTAAAGCAGATCGGGCTTGTAATTGTCCACCAACTCTTCGATTTCGTTGAACCACTCTTGCTGCCACCGCTGATTTTTCGAGTAGCCCCAGTAGTTATCGCCCGGTTCGGCGGGAGAGTGATAGAGATCCCAATTTTTCGAATTTGCCCCGTCGTAGGGAACTCCAGCTAAGGGTCCGGTCTTGTCGGCGTCGTGGCTGGTTTGGAACCAAGTGAAGCTGGCGCCCAAATGTTCAGACACGCCAAAGGGCAAGCCGTACTTCTTCGCGGCCTTCTGCCAATCCCCGACCACATCGCGGTGCGGCCCCATCTGCACGGAATTCCAGGAGTGCAGTTTGGAATCCCATAAGAAAAAATTGTCGTGGTGGGAAGCCATGCTGACGAAGTATTTCGCACCCGCTTTTTTGTAGAGTGCCATCAGCTTGTCGGGATCCCAATTCTCGGCTTTCCAAAGCGGGATGATGTCCTTCCAACCGTTCGTGGAAGGATGGCCCCAACGCTTGAGATGATCTTCATAGTCGGGATCCCCCTGCTGATACATTTTGCGGGCATACCAATCGCCCTCCATCGGTACCGACTGCGGTCCCCAATGCGCCCAGATGCCAAATTTGGCATCGCGAAACCACTCCGGGCAGCTGTAATTCTTCAGCGAGTCCATCGTGCCGACAAACGGCCCTTTGGCGATCGGCAGTTGGAACTGGAAAGAGCTGGTTTGAGCTGTTCCTATTGCCGGTACAAGTGCGCAGAACAGAGCCAATATGAGCCGTTTGATTCGATTCAGCAGCATAGGTTTGGATTTCCTGGGTTTGGATGAGCGACTCAGGGCACGTATGGACGCGGTGGACACGACCGCATGTGTACGAATGCCGAAGCCGGTGCAAGACCTTCAGAGGTGGCGGTCAATTTGAATTCGCCCGCTTCTCGCGTGGATTGCACAATGATTTCTGCCCAACCGTTAAATAAGCTGCGCGACCAAGGTGGAACGCTCGCCTTCCCGATCATCTCCACGGTCACATTTGGGTTTAAGCCACCCTCGCCGAAGCTATTTTTTACTTTAACGGCGACGACATTGTCGCCGGCGTGCAGGAATTTCTTGATGTCGAACGTTGGCTGTGCCGACCAGTCGTGCGATTCGCCAACGAATTGGCCATTCACGAAATACCAGCCGTCATCGTCGCAGCCAGTAAAGTGAATTTGTAATTCGGGATTGCTCAAATCTTGATCGCTTAACAGAAAATGTGCACGGTAAATCGCCGTGGTGTTTTCCGTTTTAATTGTCGATTCGTTACCGCTAGCTTTTGGTTTGAGGATTTTCCAATCTGAGTCATTAAAATCCTTCGCACATTCCGGCGACACCGTGTCGTCTTCGGAGATTTTCAACAGCGTCCAGCGCCAGTCGTTCACCGGAATGGTATTCACGGGCACATCTTGAATGAACACATCCGGCTCGTGGCTGCTAGGATCCCCGTTGCCCACGCCGACAATCTTACCCGGCCCTTCGAGGGCAAAGTCAATTTTGTTCTGCGCCGTCGGTACGAAGCGCCCTTGCCGATCGAGCACGGCCACTGCGAACACCGCCGCGTCCTCGCCATCGGCATTGATGCTTTCTCTGTCGGGGGTGAGCTGAATCCGTACGGGTTCTCCGACGGTTTCCTCCTCCGCATCGGCGACAACGTTGCCGTTTGAATCGAAGCCCTTGGCGCTCAACGTTCCTGGAGCATAATTCACGTTCCATGTCAGCTTGGAATTAGGCTTCATGTCCTGCCTGCCGAGTGATGTCCCATTTAGGAAAAGCTCGACCTGCTTGCAGTTACTGTAAGCATCCACGCGGATTACCTGGCCTTCTTTGCCGGGCCAGTTCCAATGCGGCAACAGATGCAGCACGGGTTTGGTCGTCCACCAGGATTGGTAGTAATAAAAATCATCCTTTGGAAAACCGCATGTGTCGAGAATGCCAAAGTGTGAGTTAATGCATGGCCAACCGTATGGCGTAGGTTCGCCACGATAATCAAAACCCGTCCATACAAAGCCGCCCGACAGCCAAGGACGGTCCGCAAACCAACTCCACCAAGATTCCGCGCTTTGTGCCCATTGACTAGGTGTGTGATCATAAGCGGGGACGTAGCCGCGCGCGGTATTCATTTCATAGATTCCTCGCGTGCAGGTCGTGCTCGCCTGTTCCGTGCCGACGTTAGGCTGGATTGGATGTTCGGCGTGATACTTGTCCATGTCCGGGCCCGGATGATAATTCCAGCCGCGCACTTCGATCACACTGTTAATGCCCCAAAAATTGTCGCCTTCCGGCGCTGCGTAAGTGACGGGTCGCGTTGGATCGAGATGCTTGGCAAGGTTTTGCATCGTATTTGCGACCGCCGTGCCTTGCGGCGAGTCCTGCACGGCAAATTCCTCGTTGGCAATGCTCCAAATGGCGACGCACGGGTGATTTCGGTCACGGCGGATTTGGTCATTCCACTTGCGGAGATTCTCCGAATCGCTGCCGAGCAGCCGGCTCTCGTCCATGACCAACATACCGAGCCGATCGCAGGCATCGAGCAATTCCGGCGTCGGTGGATTATGTGCGGTGCGAATCGCGTTGCACCCGAATTCTTTCAATTTCTTAACGCGAAATTCCTGCAATGCATCGGGGAGGGCTGAACCCACGCCTGCGTGGTCCTGGTGGTTGCATGTACCGTACAGTTCGTAGGGTTTGCCATTCAGTAAAAAGCCGTTTTTGGTATCGAAACCGACCGTTCGAATGCCGAACATGATTTCCGTTTGGTCAACGGTTTTGTCGGCCACTGAAACGGTGGTAAGCAGCTTGTATAGCTTGGGCGATTCCGGCGACCAAAGAACCGGCGAAGAAAGCTTCGAACTGAAGGTCACCATACTCTGCGATTCGCGCGCTAATTCTGCGGAGTTTTTAAAGCGGGCCACTGTCTCGCCTTCCGGAGACACAACCTCACAGCTCACGACAGCCGTGGCTGGATTCGGTAGTGAGTTGAGCAAGCTTGCTTCCACACTTATTTCCGCCTGTTCCGACGGAACGTTTTTTTCAAATTTGGAATAGACAAACACCCCATCGGGACCGATCGCCACGGGAGCAGTCTTGTCCAACCACACGTGACGATAGATACCTGCACCTTCGTAGAACCAGCCCTCGAATTTTGTAGCATCTACTCTTACAGCGACTAGATTCCTACCTCCAAAATGCACAACATCGGTAATGTCCTCACGAAAAGGATAGTAACCCCCCTCGTGTCGTTTCACGAGCCAGCCGTTAACCCAAACTGTCGCGTCACGAAACACGCCGTCGAACGTCAGCCAGATTCGCTTGCCGGAATCCGACGCCGGCAAATCAAATGTGCGTCGATACCAGCCGATGCTGGTTTTATCATAACCGGGACCGACTGGCTTGAAGCCGTGGCTTGCGTCGGCGGCACGGTCGAACGGCAATTCCACCGCCCAATCGTGCGGCAAATTCACTGTCCGCCACGTCACGTCGCTGAATAATTTGTCCGAGGCTGGACCGCCTGCAACACCGGCCTTGTCCAAATGCAGTGCGCCCGGCCAGTCGTCGCCCAGATGAAATTTCCAGTTGGCATCGAGCAAAAGATGCTCGCGCGGCGACTCCGCTGCCGATATGCGCGTCACAATCAAGACCGCGCACCCAGCGGCGACGAAGAACCTCATCGAGCCTGGTTTCAAACTATACCAGCGGGCCAACCACGACATGGCCGGCAATCTGCGAATTGCCTCAAATAACTTTTTCCAGAAAACTTGGCAAGTGGTTCGACGACGTTCACTACTCATCGCTCTTTTACGCTTTCATCAAATGAGAAATTCGTTAAATGGGTTGTCATCATCCGAGCTTGATCTACACGCGGCGTGTCATGCCTGATTTTGTCGCAGCGAAATATCAACCACCCACCATTCAGCCCCAGCAACAGACAAAAGGCATTCGGTTCGGGCACGGCGGCGAAGTCGCCATTCCCGGCCGCTCCGTTGGCCAAGTAAGTTTCCATTGCGGCGATGTCAGCGGCATTGAACTTGCCGTCGTGGCTAATGTCGCCAAGCGTCACCAGGTTTGCATCCGTCAGATTGTGGGCCGATTCATAACTACCTTCATTTTTCAAAATACCAAGCATCGCTTGCAAATCGGCGCCGTTCACCTGGCCGTCAAGATTCACATCGCCCAATTGCGGCTTGACCAGCACGAGCGTTGTGACAGACTCGACCGGCATCGTGTAGTTCAGCGAGCTAGCCCCGGTCCACGCCAGCGGCGAGCTATTGAGCAAATTGACGTGGGCAATATTCGACGACGCCGAGGTTAACTGGTAGGCGTCGGCTAGCGAAAACTGCGCTACGTTGGAAAAATTCAGCGCAGCCACTTGCGAACCGGTCGTACTTTTATTGACGAGCACAATCACCATGCGATTTGGGTTGCCGGCATCCTCGCTGGCATATACTGACGCCTTGGATACATCGCTGGCGCTTGCGCCGATGGAGGTGTTGCCGAATTTGTGCCCGTGGCCGTCGTAATTCAAATACATGTTGAACGCCGACGTAATGTAATGGTCGTTAGGCGCGCCGTCCCCCCACCACGCTGCAGAGAATACGCCTTTTTCCCCGTACACACCCAACACGTCGGCCTCCGCCACGCCGCCGGAAATGTCGCTTCCGCCACCATATTCGTACTCGCTGATGGAAAGCCTCGTGCCCGGATTGTATTCGTTGATAATCGCCTGTTCCCGCGGCAACAATTGAATAGCCGCAGTCTTAAACTGCGCTGGTGAGCCGGACGGTTCGTAAGGAGTGGAATACTGGGTGATCCAACTGTTTTCCACATAGCTGGGGTCCCACAAGGATCGCGCAGCCTGCAGTCGGGCGGCGACCGTGGGAGCCGTGTCGTCGGTACCGCTGGTGATCCGCACCCCGTTGGTGCCTTGCGCCTCGGGATACCAATGAAAATCCAGAACATCAAGCAGCCGTTTGCCGGCCGCTTGGCTAGCCGCGTTCAAGGACTTTAAATACGAGGCTTGAAAATTCAAAATGGTGTCGTTGATGGTCGAATCAGCGGGTTGATTTCCGAGGGCGACCATCCCTTGCCAGCCGTAATTGACCGCGCCGAACACCAGGGCATTTGGCGCCACGGCTTTGATCGCGCCGCCGTAATTGATGGCGTCGTTGTCCAGCTCTTGATAGGTTGCGTTGGCCGGATGCACTTCCAGGTGAGTTGAAGACCATGCGGAAGGTTCATTATCCAGGTCGTAAACCACCTGCTGACCGGGAGCGTTTGTATTCACCCAATTCACGAACTGATCCTGGTATACCGCGTTGGGCACATTACCGGTATTCGCTGCGGCGTTGGGGAATTCCTGATAAAAATGCTCCGCCAAATAATTGGGGTTATACGTTCCGGAAACCCACGTCGATCCGTTCCAATAGTTGCCGTTATAGCGGATGTCGCCGCCGTGATTTTTGTCCGCCGCCACGTAACCATTCGTGGGAATCGTCAGCAGCGTGGCCGCGCCAGTAGCCTTGTCTGCCTGCAAAGTCGGCAGGACGGCTGCACCGGGCGTGTTGCTGCTGCTCAGTAAGCCGTCGCTTTCAAAAAGATAATCCGAACCGGCGTTGGATGCGTTGTTCGTCCAGTTGTACGCCGTCCAGCGGTTGCCTCCCAAGCGCACAAACGTGGCGTCAGGAACGACGGTAGGATCATTCGTCCCGTAAATATACGGAGAAATTGCCTGGGATTGGGAGCCGTTGACCGTTAACAGCACCTGGGCCTGGGACGTAGCTGCCAGGCTCAAAAGGATTGCAATCGTCGAACGCCATGCAAAGCTATTGACTGAGTCAGCGGGGGCGGCCTCGCGATCATAGCAGCCCTTTACCGGCCAGCGCACGCACGTAATCCGCTGCATTCTTCTCTCCTCCTCCTAAATCCGACCGTTGCGTTTAAAGTCAACAAAAACGGGCGCGCCTGGTACCAGGTGCGCCCGCTTGAGGGAATTCAAAAAACCACAACGATTGATTACCGGCGGCCCCGACGCATCGCCATGCCCAGCAAACCTAAGCCGCCCAGACCCAGCAATGCCAGCGATGCCGGTTCGGGCGTCGGAACAGGCGTAAGGCGCAGATTATCCAAGTACATCGTATTGTTTCCTGTAGTGTTGCCGCCACCTATTTGTATATCGATCTCGGTTGGATTGGTCGAAGTTGACAACGTGGATCGAAGGCTTGCGGAAATGGGGACAGTGAACGTTGTCTCCGATCCAATACTTGTTCCTGGATAGCTGTACGCATCAAGCGATTGAAACCCGGTGTCGGCGTTGTTGATGTCGAAGTCAAACTGCAAATAATAGCCAAAAGATCCGCCAGGTGTGTACACATCCAGACTTAGCGATTGCGCATTGGCCAACAGTGCAGTCATTGCGTTCGTGCTTGGCGAGGCCAATACTTGGCCATAATTTGAGCCACCTGTGCCGGTTCCCGTAATGGCCAAACTGTAGGTGCCGTTAGTGACACCGTTGGACGTGTCAAAACCGGTTGTTATGGGTCCAAACTGACCAGAGCCATTTTGCAGGTTGTACGACGGCGGCACCGACCAACCATCCAAGGTGTTTTCCCAAGACTCAACCAATTGGGCCTTCAACTGACTCGCCACCAGCGATGCCACCATTGCCACAATTGCCAATAGATAACTTCTAATGTTCATAGAACGAATTCCCTCTCCCCCCGACGGGGAAATACACAGTTGCGCGCCATCATGTTGTAGCCAACCAGGGAATCCATTCACTGGGTTGCGATCGCTCGCGTACCTCTTCTCCGGTCCGTAAGCTTCGCCCCTCAGTGTGCCTGCCTATCTGCAATGAGTTTTTGTTGTAAATTTCTCCAGTTTTTTTGGGCTGGGCTTACTAAAACGGAAGCCGAAATAATTAGCTTTGACTCATCAGCTTCTTTCGGCGCCGATGTGCGACAGCGGCCAAAGCCGGTGCGGCCAGGCCGAGCAACATTAGCGACGCCGGCTCGGGGACCGCCCTGGAAAGGCTCCCCTCGCCAAAGTTTAAATAGCTGATCAAATATTGCAAATCGGCATTGTTCACTTTGCCATCGCCGTTGAGGTCGCCAATTTCCAGCAGATCGTTGTTGGTCAAGTCATTGGTGGCTTCGTAGGCGGCGGGGTTCGCCAGGGCTTGCTCCATGGCAATAATGTCACCGGCATCGACGTGATGATCAAAATTAAAATCGCCCAGTTCATAAAAAATTTGCACATTGTCGAAATATGCGGTTTCATTAACAGGAGGGCCGGCGGAATAACCACCACCCATCTGGATGAAAATCCCAGTTTGGTGCGTGGAAGTAGCCAGCAATGCTTGATACGCCGCGTTGGACGCATTGATGTTGTTGTAGTCAGTGGTACCCCAGAGTGACTCATATACCGCCGGGTACTGGAAGTAGAATTTCATCGTGGTTTCGGCACCATTATTGGCGGCAAGATAATGATATGAATCGATACTGGTGTATCCTGCGTCAGCGTTATTTAAGTCCAAGTCAAATTGCGTGTAATAGCCGAACGAACCTGGCGGTAAATACACGTCGAACGACAGCCCCGCGGCGTGGGACAACATAGTCGTCCAAGCCTGGCTTCCTTCGTTGGCAATCATCTGACCGTAATTTGGACCGGAGGGAGACATACTAGCATCGTTTGCCGGGGTACTGGCAACGGCGACCGACGCAAGACCGTTAGTGACGCCGTAGGTAGTGTTATAAGAAGCGGAGAAATTGGCGTAGTTAGTCGTGCTGTATGACGGCGGAATGGACCAGCCATCAAAAGTTGGATCCGACGTGTTTTCCCACGATTCCAATACATCGGCCTGGGCGCCTCGCACACCAAAAACCATGGCAGCAACCCCACACACGATCGCAAAACCAAATCTGCGATGTTTCATATCATCTCCCCCAGTATAGGTGCTTTACCCACAGTTCTTCCTGCGGATATCGTCAATGATGAATGCCTCACTGAAATGCCCGACCAAGCGGGCAGCTTGCCAAGCAAGCCATGCAACCCCGAACATTTACGCAATCCGGACACCAAGCATACTTTGTTGCCTCGTAACTATTCTCAGCCGATCCAACCAAAATCTGACGAAGATATTTTATATTTTAGCAATATTTTTCCATTTTTTCGGATTCTCGTTGGGTACAGGGGATTCAAAAGTGATCCAGCGTTGCCGTTTTGGCTCATCAAATTCAATTCAGCCAAAGCCAAAAAACACTCGGTCGCATCAATACACAACGAATTCCCCTGGATGATTTCTTGCTAGCTTAACCGCTTGCGATGGCAAATCAGTTGCTTTCCCCGCTAACGTATGCTTGACGCGATTTGTGGAAAAGCGTTTTTGGGTTATCAAATTTAGAAGATTTTTTATTTTTTTCGTAAGATTTGCGTTCTATCGGCTGAGATTATTTTAGGTCAAACGTTTGTATGCCAGGGTCATTTGGATGTTTTTTGCCGTGTTTAAGAACCATCCGATCCGTACGTCGCACTCTTTTTTCTGCCTTGTGAGTTAAGTAGCTCAGGATAGTTTGTTTGGGCGCTAGAGTGCGTGGCAATGGTTTCTAGAGCATTGGTTTCTAGCGCATTGGAAATTTAGCTAGTTTAAACATTTGGTTGCAACCGATTGATTTTGCCCCCCCAACCGCTCTCGGCTGGCCCCGGGGTTAGCCGGGAGCGGTTTTCCTTTATAAATAGTGTGGGTCGAGGAATGGTTGAATGGCAGAGAATGAGATGCCAAAACCTGGGATCAACCCAGGGCAGGATATAAGTCATATCGCAGATCAGGCGGCGGCTCAGGATCCGGCCACGCGATTCATCGAATTGCTGACGGCTCATCAGCGCGATATGTTTATATACATTAACACGTTGCTGATGGGTGATTCGTCAGCAATTGACGTGCTGCAAGATACAAACCTTGACCTGTGGGCGCGCCTGAAGGACTTTGATAACGCGCAGCCGTTTCTCCCTTGGGCGTACGGTTTTGCCTTTCAACGGGTTTTGGCGTTTCGTAAAAGTAGACGCCGCTCGCGGATGGTGTTAAGCGACGAAATGGTGCAAATCATTAGCGACACCTATGTTCGCGATTCCACCCCGGCCGACACCCGCCTGGTGGCATTGCGAAGCTGTTTGGAAAAGCTAGATTCTGAGCAGGGACGGCTGATTCGTGAGCGCTACGTGGAAAAAATGTCGGTCAAGACAATCGCCGCTCGTTTAGGTCAAACAACCAATCAGATCTCTGCCCGTTTGTATCGGATTCGACATTCGCTAGGTCGCTGCATTCAAACCACTTTAATTGCGGAGGTGCCATAATGGACGCCGCGCAATCAAAACTGTTTGAACTGCTCGATTGTATTCTCGATAAGTCCTACAATGACCAGCAGCAGCAGGAATTCATCCAGCTGGTTGACCGTAACCCGGTACTGGTCGAATCATTGGTGGAGCAAATTCGCACGCATAGCCTGTTGCAATGGCAATGCGATCAATCTGGCGCGGCAATTCCGCGGGTACCGACGGCCATCTTTCCCTTGAACATGCCGACGGAATCGCTTCCGAACCGAATCTTGCGGATGGTGGCAAAGCGCTGGATGTGGGCGGCAGCCGCAGTTTTTTTGATGATGTCCGCCGGCCTCGGGTGGTATAAAATCCGTCAGGCGAACCTTAGCCAACTAGCGGTCGCTGAAGTGGTCGATAGCAATCTAGTGATCTTGTCGGAAAGCTGTTCGGCGTTGCTGGATCCAGTGCATGTTGTGCCCGGTAAGCTGGAAATGAAATCTGGGCGTTTGACGCTGCGTTTTCGCTCCGGCGCGACCATGTGGGTTAGTGGCCCTGCCTCGATGCGAATCGTTTCCGATATGCTGGTAAAACTCGATCAGGGGCAAGCCACCGCGCATGTGCCGGAGTGGGCTCACGGCTTCAGCATCGAGACGTCCAATGTCAACGTCATCGACTTAGGTACAAAATTTGGCGTGGTCGCTCGTCCCGGCGGATCGACTGACGTGGTGGTTTTTGAAGGACAAGTCGATCTGCTACCCACGGTGCCTTCAGCGGTTTCGCAAAAACGCTTGAGCCAGGGTGAAGGTGTGACGGTGGACAACCAAGGTTCGATGGATCGGATCACGGAAGTCCGCAGCGACCCGCACGGCGACAATTGGTCGACTCAATCGCCGCCTTCTTGGAGCGATACCACGTTCAAGTCGATTCACGACAACATTCCCTCCGCGGACTCGCCCACGTATTATCAAATTACGCCCCACGGCTTGGAAGACGATTGTAAGGCATACGTTGAGTGTCCGCACGAGTGGAACGGCTTGACGTCGGATGGATTGCCCGACTTTTTGTTGCATGCCGATTATGTCCGCACCTGCAACGATTATCGGTATATCAATAATCTGGTGATCACGGTTCAGTTAGCCAGGCCAGCCATCGTATATGTGTTGTTTGATCGTCGCGTTAAGCCTCCCGATTGGCTCACCGATCAATTTGAAAACACGGGAATCGACATCGGCCTGGATGAAGGGCCGTGGTGGAAAGGAGATACCAAGCATTCTCTGGGTGTCGGCGGGGGAGAAAGTATCGATCGCATTTTCTCCGTCTGGCGCCGGCGTTGTGAAACTCCGGAAACAATCACTTTGGGAGCGATGGGAACTATGAAAGGTGCGCGGGCGATGTATGGAATTGCCGCCACGCCGCTGGACTAAAAACCAGCAACGGAAATTCGGGGCCAAGCCGGGGCTGTCAGTCTTTGGCAAGACTTAAGGATTCGCAGCACTGAGATGGGCCAAGCTGGCGGGCGAAAGTGGGGGCTTTCGCCTGGATGATTCTGTCGGTGGGGAGAAATGCATGTTCTTGATGTCCTGGATACGGAAATCAATGTCGCTTCGACGGACTTGCTGCAAGCGCCGCCATCGGGCCGCAGCCTGCACGCATCACCCTGCATTTACGCTGGTCGAATTACTGGTCGTCATCGCCATTATCGGCATTCTCATTGCCCTTTTGTTGCCGGCTGTGCAGGCTGCGCGAGAAGCAGCGCGGCGTTCGCAATGCGAAAACAATCTGAAGCAGTTGGGGTTGGCCGCGCAAACACATTTGGACGCGCAAAAATTCTTTCCCACCGGCGGCTGGGGTTGGAGCTGGGTTGGCGACCCAGATCGCGGATATGGCCTACAGCAACCGGGGGGTTGGGCCTATTCCCTCCTGCCATTTTTAGAAGAAAGAGGACTGCGCGATTATGGCCGGGGACTATCAGGCACCGCCAAATACAATGCCCTGGCCGTGATGCAAGCTCAAATCGTGTCGTCGTTCAATTGTCCGACACGACGCGGACCGACCGTCGCACCTGTGGCCAACGGCACTATTTGGAATGCTACGCCTGCGGCCGGCGCCCCGTTTTTGGGTTCTCGTTCCGATTATGCCGGCAACGGAGGAACTGACACCACAGGTAATTGCTGCGGAAATCAAACCGAAGGGCCGCCTCAGGGTTCCGACACCAATGGCTACAACGTGTTAGGTTATTTTCAAAATATGTCAAACTGGAGTAAAGCTAACGGACTCATTTATGCCGGCAGTTCCGTGACGATACGGCAAATTTCCGATGGCCTTTCAAAAACCTACCTAATTGGTGAAAAAGCACTCAAGCCGGAGTGCTACCCCGGCACGGGGGGCAATTGCCCGGCCGACGATCAAAGTATGTTTCAAGGTTACGACTGGGACACCATTCGTTGGGCTGGCAGTAATCAATTCTCTTTGCCTTCGAACAAAATTATCTATGGCGCCGTCGATTGGCGACCATTGAGAGACTCGGAAACCGATCCATACACTGTCTTTGTGACCACTAGCCCCTTCATTGTCAACTTCGGCAGCCCGCATCCCAACGGATGCTTTTTCGTGATGTGCGATGGTTCCGTGCACGGGATCTCCTACAATGTTGATCCTCAAGTGCATTGGAAGCTTTCTGCTCGCAATGATGGCAATCAGGTCGATCTGCCCTAGAACGGCATCCAAGAATGTAATTCACCCCCGATTGCCGGCATCCTCACAATATGATTTGAATCGGCAATGTTCAGATGCGAAATAATTACCTTGCCTATAGCTGCCGATTATTGATTGACTGTTCACCAATCCAGGAGTCGGTTCGATGAAAAGCATTCCATTTTGGTCCGTGTTGATTTCGATTAGTTTGTTTTCGGTGGTCGCGTTGACGCTGGCTGCTGATCAGGATAAAAGCGACGTCATCAAAATTCAACTCAAAGACTTCAAATTCAAACCGCCTGCAACGGTCGCCAATCCCGACGATGTGTTTGTGTATAACGAAGACGACGAGAAACTGTGTTTCTATACCAATGGCTCGGCGGAAGCCAAATTCAAACTGCCCAGCGAAGGCGATTGGGATGTGATCGTCTCCGCGTCCGGAGACACGGCAACGGGCGTTCCCACCCACAGCACGTCGGGTCCCAAAGTGGAGAATATCCCTCCAAAATTCCAATTGGGTTTTGACGGAAAGAGCTTTGGCAAGGAAGTGCCGCTGACATCAGACGACACCAAAGATTATCAGGTCGTCGTCCCATTGACCGCCGGCGACCATGTAATCTCCGTCGCCTTTACCAACGACACCTACGATCCGGACGGCAAATATGACAGTAATTTGTACATTAACGGCGTCAAACTCCGCCCTCATAAGTCGGACGAGCCCGTAAAAAACGCCGCCAAATAGGTGCCGTCTTCGTGCCAGCATTCCCGCGAGAAACAATAGAGATTCGATCAGCGGAGGGCACGGGACTCGAACCCGCAACCGGTTTCCCGGCACCACATTTCCAGTGTGGCCGCTAGCCATTCGCTTACCCTCCGGAATTTAACGCATTCTCAGATTACCACGGTGGAACTACCCACCGGATGTTGTTGGATTTTACCTTTCGTCCATCCAACTTGGAAGCTAGTTGTAAGCGGAAGTGCCACAGAGCTGTCAGTCGGCGCTTAAAACCAGCCACCCATCGGCGCATTAAAACCAGCCAGCTTGAGCACGGACGATTTGGCCTAATGGCCTTCTTAGCGGCAATTGCCGCGGAAGGAGGCCAAGATGGCGAATCGACTCAAGATGGC
>DATJYL010000018.1 GCA_035499655.1 Pirellulales bacterium | reverse complement strand
AGATTTTGATACGAGATGTTAAGCCATGCCAAATTTAGATTCGGTTTACGAGCAATTGACCCAGCATGTGCGGGAGACGGCGCTATTGCATTCCATTGAATCAGTGTTGGGTTGGGACGAGCGGACCATGTTGCCTGCCGCGGCGGGAGAATATCGGGCCGAGCAAATGACGTATATGGCCGGTTTGTTGCACCGCCGCCGCACCGACCCGCGGCTGGGCCAATGGCTGAACGAATTGGCGGCCGAGAATGTCGATCCGCACAGCGAGCGCGGCGCCACGGTGCGCGAACTCAAACGGCAATTCGACCGCCGGGTGAAGTTACCACAAGCGCTGGTGGAGGAGCTGGCACGGACTTCAGTATTGGGCCAACAGGTGTGGGTGACGGCGCGGGCCAAGAACGATTTCGCATCGTTTCGGCCGCTGTTGGAAAAGACGTTTCAATTGAAGCGGGAAGCGGCCGATGCGCTGGGTTATGCGGAAACCCGATACGACGCGCTGCTGGACGATTACGAGCCGGGGGGGCGGACCTCGCGCATTGCCCAAGTGTTGGCGGAATTGCGCGAGCAGTTAGTGCCGCTGGTGGCGGCAATCGGCCAAAGCGGGCGGGAGCCGAATGTGGAGATATTGACGCGTTCCTATGACATAGCAAACCAAGAGCAATTTGCCAAACACGTGGCCGAACAATGCGGATTTGATTTCAAACGGGGCCGGCTGGACGTGACGGCGCATCCGTTTTGCACGAATAACGGTCCTAACGATACACGCATCACGACGCGGTATGACGAGCGACATTTTCCCGGGGCTTTTTTCGGCGTGCTGCACGAAGCTGGGCACGGCATTTACGATCAGGGATTGCGGCCGGAATATTACGGGCTGCCGCCGGGCGAGGCAGTGTCGCTGGGCATTCACGAATCGCAATCGCGGCTGTGGGAAAACTTTGTGGGGCGCTGCCGGCCGTTCTGGAAACACTTTTACGGCGAAGCACAGCGGCGGTTTGGGCAGGCGCTTTCCACAGTTGCGGCGGACGAATTTTATTGGGCCATCAATGACGTGCGGCCATCGTTGATTCGTGTGGAAGCGGACGAGGCCACGTACAACTTGCACATTTTGATTCGCTTTGAATTGGAACAGGCGCTGGTGGCCGACGATTTGAAGTTCGCCGATTTGCCGGGGGCGTGGAATGAAAAATATCGGCATTATTTGGGCATTGCGCCGGCCAACGACGCCCAGGGGGTATTGCAAGATATTCATTGGAGCGCGGGCTTGATCGGTTATTTCCCCACATACTCACTGGGGAATTTATACGCAGCACAGTTTTTCCAGCAGGCTGACCGCGACCTGGGCGGCCTCAGCCAGCAATTCGAGAAAGGCGAGTTTGAGCTGCTGCGAAATTGGCTCCGCCAGCACATTCATCGGCCCGGACAATGTTACACGGCCGACGAACTGGTGCTTCGCGTCACAGGCAAACCACTGTCGCATGCCCCGCTGATGCAGTATTTGAAAGGCAAATTCGGCCCGCTGTATGGCATTAACTAAGTGTCGTATCGGTGCTGCTTTGAGCCTGTTCAGGGGGTACACTAACGATAGCAATGTAAATTGATATTCGCTGCGAGTGTACACGCGCAGCTGCAAATCGGGTGTAGCGCCAAGCCTGTGGAGCGAAATGTCGTGTCTAATTCCGCCACATGTCCCCGATGTTGCCGCGTGGTTTCGTTGCCGGCGAGCGACCCGATTCAAGCGACACGGACCGACGCCTGGGTTCGCTGCCCGCTGTGCCATAGCGAATTTCGATTGCAGGAAGCAATTGATTTTGTGCCGCCGGCTCTGGAAATCATTCCGCAACCTGCCGTGGCGGTTGCCACGGACGTTGACGCGCTGGCGCCATTGCCGCCATCCACCCCGCCAGGTCGACCACTGGAAGATCAAACGATTCCCGATTTGCTCATCAATCCGGAGCGAGAAACCTTTGTTTCACCGCAACACGAATTCGCGCCACAACAACCATTCGCACCGCAACCGACGTTGGCTCAGCCGGCGATTTCTCAATTTACCGCAGGTGAGAACGACGAATGTGAAGATTTCAGCCTGAGCCCGGAATTGCCTGCCGTTCGAGCGGTGCCGATGCCGACGCGGGCTGGATTTCAGATCAAGGCTGGCGGAGGCACATCGTCGCCGGTTGCAATACCTGCGACCGGCACGGCAAACGAACCGTGGGATGCGGCCGGGGAAATTGGAAATCAACCAGCATTTTTCCCGACGGCGCCCCCTAAACGACCACGAGGTTTTCGACGTGCGCGACGCAGAAATCCAATCGTCGAACTGCTGATGATTATCGTGGGTGGAGTGATGGGTTGTGCGATCGGCTACGGAGTGTTGTTGTGGGGATTCAAAGTCGATCCGTTCGATTTAGCCAAGTATTTGCCGCGAGCAATTCTGCCCGAGCAATTCAGATCAACCGATTCTTCGGTGACAGGTGAAGCGGCGCATGACGAAACGACACCCTATGAAACGGGGCCGAGTGAACCGACATCTGGGGAACTGAAAGCGCCGAGTGGATCTTCCGGTGCTGTGATACGGCCCACGCAAGGAGAATCGGAGGCGTTGCCAGCCGGCACGGCGCCGCCGGTCCAAGGAATGACATCGCCAGCTAACGTCCCCCCGCCGAGTGCCGCACCTTCGGGAGGCACTGCCGCGCCGGGAGCAAAAGCAGAGGCATCGCCCCCCCTGTCGACAAGCACTCCGCCAATCCGTCCGGAGCTGCCCCCCTTGGCTGAGCCGTCGGTGCCGCCGCCGGAATCGCAGGCCGATTTGGACGGTCCGAAGACTGACATCGCGTATTCATTAGCCGATGTTTTACATGCGATCTCTGCCGCTACACAGGCTGACGCCGCATTGCAGGCGGCGCGCGAAAGCGGAGACACTGGCGATGCCGCGGCTGTGGCGGAACTGCGCAAACAGAATTACATCGCTCTGGCGAAGTTGGCCGAAACAGTGACGCTCTTGCGCAGCCAAAACGACGACCGCCAAATTGCCCGGTCCAGCGCCGGCGCGTTGGTGCTGCACGCGGCCAACAATCATGCAAAATTGGAAGAATTAGGCACCCTCGCGAGCCACTGGATGAACACCCCTAATCGAGCCAATCGTGGCATCGTCCTGGCCGGTACCGTCCAGAGCGTGGAACCGGTGGGCAAACAATTTCGGACCGTGGTGAAATTATTCGGCCGCGACATGATGGTGCCGATCATCAGCGCGGAACTGCCCGATGTATTGCCGAATGATGGGGCAATCGTTTTGGGAGCGCTGGTGCCTGATCCACGGCAAAGTTTTCCGCAGTACGCCGGCAAAGATGAGCCAGTAGTGTGGGGCGCTGTTGTGGAAAAGCCGGCATTGGTTGCCAGCGGAGGGGCATTTTAGCGCGTCGGAGCGGCCTCTTCGTTGTCGCAAAAGTCCGTCGTTATCGGTTGCGGCGCAATTCTGGGCGCTCGGTGGCTCTCGACCCCGGCTGCCTAACAGTTTGACTCGGCGGGAGATTGCCCTCCTAAGATTTGAAACAGCCCTGAATGCGCATTAAAGTTCCCTTTCCTCTGCGCGCAAAATCGCCATGATTTCCGCCGCCGCATTCCCCGCGCGCAACAATTCTCCCATGGTCCGCATATACGGATCGACGTGCCTGAAGAAATGCTTGTAGGCTGCGCACAAATAGTTCAACCCTTCCTCGCCATCCGGCGTGCGGAGGAACCGATGCTTGGGGCACTCTCCGTTGCAGGCAAACCGCACTTCGCACTGGCGGCAATATTCCGGCAGCGTATTCAGCTTGTCGTTTCCAAACTTAGCCTGTGCCGCCGAGCGCGCCATCTCGCCCAAACTGAGATTCATCACGTTTCCCAGTTTGTACTGCGGATAAACGTAATGATCGCAGCTATATAAATCGCCGTTGTGTTCAATCGCCATCGCCGCCCCGCACGTCTCGGCAAATACACACAACGACGACCCCAACCCCATCCAATTTTCCAGCGCCACATCGAACAACTGCACAAACACTTGCCCTACATCGTGCCGCACCCAGTGGTCAAAAATGGCGCATAAAAAACGCCCATACTGATCTGCCTTCACGCTCCAGTCGGTCACCGCTGAATCCTCGGCGGCCTTTTCACCGGCCACCGGCGGCTCCGCCAACTGTACGCCTCGAGCATTCATCTCCGCCGCCGGTGCAACCCTTTCCACCAACGGGATAAACTGCAGATATGCGCTGCCGATCTCCTTCAAAAACCGATACAGCTCCAACGGCTGCTCCGCGTTCACCCGGTTCACCACGGTCAATGTATTGAAGTCGACCCCGTGCTTCTGCAAAAAACCTAACCCGCGCATTACGGCCTCGAACGTTTTCCCGCCGTGCTTGTCGACCCGGTACGCATCATGGAGTTCGGCGGGTCCGTCAATAGACAGCCCGACTAAAAAAGCGTGCTCCGAAAAAAACGCGCACCAGTCATCATCCAACAACGTTCCGTTGGTCTGCAGCGCGTTGAAAATGTGTTTGCCGCCGGCGTATTTCCGCTGCAACTCTATCGCCCGCTGAAAAAATCCCACGCCCAACAACGTTGGCTCCCCGCCCTGCCAGGCAAAGTACACTTCCGGCCCGGCCTGCCCCGCGATGTACTGCAGAATGTAGGCTTCCAGCACATCGTCGCTCATCGCCCATTTTCGCTCACCCGGATACAGCTTCTCCTTTTCCAGATAGAAGCAATACTTGCAATCCAGATTGCAAATGGGCCCAATCGGCTTAGTCAACACATGGAAACCATGCCCTGGTTCCATGGAAACGCTTTTGATCGGCATGCTTTCGAGTATAACCATTCCGCGCAGCTTTTTTCATTATGCGTGCTTTTGCTCCGGAGGCGCGGTAAAATGTCGCTCTAGGAGGATTGCTTATGCCCCCGCATACACGTCGTGCTTTCCTGGGCCAACTTGCCGCCACCACGCTAGCAGCAACGGTACCGGGCACTTTGCGGGCCCAAAGCGGCCCCGATCCCGCCAAGCGCAAACTCAATGTTCTGTTCATCATGTCCGACGATATGCGCGTCGAGCTGGGCTGTTACGCCTCGATGTTCAACGCGCAAACCCCCAACCTCGACGCATTGGCCCACGCCGGGGTACGTTTCGACCGGAATTACTGCCAGTTTCCGCTGTGCAATCCGTCGCGTGCATCGCTGCTTACCGGGAGAAATCCAACGCAGACAAGCGTGCTGGGAAACCGCACCGATTTTCGTGTGGCGCATCCCGACTGGACGACGTTGCCGCAGTTGTTCAAAGACAACGGATATGTGACGGTGCGCGCGGGAAAAATTTATCACGGAGGGATCGATGATGCCCCGTCCTGGAGCGCCACCAGCGATAAGGGTGGTACGACCGACGACGGCAGCGGCCCGGCGGTTGGGAAAACGATGGTAATTCCACGGGTTCAAATTCCCATGCCGGACGGCGTTCTGCCGCCGCTGCCAGCGGACAACGCCCGCGCGGCTTATTCCGATCGGATCGTCGTTTTAGAAGGGAACGGCGAAGGGCACGGCGATTATCACACCGCAGACCGTACGATTGAGAATTTGCAAAAATACAAAGACCAGCCCTTTTTCATCGCCTGCGGATTTGTGAAGCCGCATAGTCCGCCGACCGCACCGCAGAAGTTTATCGATTTGTACGACGTGGACAAAATCCAATTGACGCCGGATTTTGCCGCCTGGCCAACCGTACCAGCGGGATTTCCCAGCGCCGCCATCCGCAAGCGCAACGCCGATTTGTTCATTGGCCGCGGCGCGAGCGAAGCCGAGGCCAAGGAAGTTATCCGCGCCTACCTGGCCTCCATTTCCTGGGTCGATTGGAACATCGGCCGGGTCATCGCTGAACTTGACCGATTGGGATTGCGCGAAAACACCATCATTGTTTTCCTCGCCGACCACGGGTACCAACTCGGGGAAAAAGGCAAATGGTCAAAGGCCGGCTCGCTGTTCGAAATGGGTACGCGCGTCCCCTTGATCATCCACGCCCCCGGCGCCGCAGGCAACGGTCAGGCGTGCACGCGCATCGTCCAATCGCTCGACCTGTATGCCACGCTGGCCCAACTGTGCAACCTTACGCTGCCCTCCGACAATGAAGGCACAAGCCTCGTCCCTTTGCTCGAAAAACCGGACACCGAGTGGAAACAGCCCGGATACTCGGTCTGGAGCGAAGACGGCAAAACCTTCCACGGCGTGGCCGTCCGTACCGAAGAATACCGCTACGCCGAGTATGGTCCCAACGGCCAGAACGGCGCCATGCTTTTTGATTGCAAGGCCGACCCGCTGGAGATGAAAAATCTGGCCGACGATCCCAAGTTCGCCGCCGTCCGCGTGGAACTTTCCGCCCTGACTAGAAAATATGCCGCCAATCTTTGACTCCCGCCGACCCGGAAAGAGCCGCCTGGCCTAGCCGCAGGGTTTGGGTAAATATACGGACCTTGAACCAGCGGTCGTATCAGAGACCATCGTTTGGGAAAATTAGCAGAACTTCTCACATTTCGGCCTCTTGCTTGCGATGCAGGGAACCATTAGAATCACAGGATGGAGTGTGAGAATGAGTCTCAATAATAACACCGCCAGATCTTCGTCTTTACCACAGCGGCTCATGCCGTTGGGCCGGGTGTTGGCCGGGCAGCGCGCGGCGGTGGCGGAAATTGTGGGACGCAGCGATCAAGTGCAGCGACTCACGGAGTTGGGCTTTCGCCATGGCGTGGCTTTGGAAATGGTGAGTGCCGGAAGTCCCTGCATTGTCCGTCTACAGGGCAACAAGCTGTGCATCCGCGGCAATGAATTGCTGAATGTGCTGGTTGAGTGCGAGGATTGAATCGTGACCACCCTGGCGCAATTGTCGGTCGGCGCGCGGGGTCGAGTCGTGCGAGTCAACCAGTTTGACGAGGTGAGCGCCCGGCTGATGGAAATGGGGCTCACGCCGGGGGTCGATGTGCAAGTGCTGGGTGCTGCGCCGTTGGGAGACCCGATTGAATTGGCGCTACGCGGATACCGGCTGAGCGTGCGCCGCACCGAAGCGGCACGGGTGGAAGTGGAACAAGTGAATGTCTAACTATCTGGGATACAGTGGGCAGCGCCGGGCAAGCCCAGCGGCTAATGTGTCGAATTATTTGAGCGGGTCCAAATCATGTCCACCGCCAATTCGCAAGCCACTTTAACGGTTGCTTTGGTGGGAAATCCGAACACCGGGAAATCGACGCTGTTTACTGCGCTTGCCGGCGTGCGGCAGCGGATTGGCAACTATCCGGGTGTGACGGTCGAGAAGAAAATCGGCCAAATGCAGCACCGAGGACATCGCTGGGCATTGATCGATTTGCCGGGTACGTACAGTTTAGCACCGCATTCGCCGGACGAGATGGTGGTGGTCGACGTGCTGTTGGGCCGCCGTGATGACACGCCGTGCGATGCGATTCTTTGCATCGTGGATGCCAGCAATTTGGAGCGGAATCTGTATTTGGTCAGCCAGGTGCTGGAGCTTGGACTGCCGACGGTCGTGGCGATGAACATGACCGATATTGCGGAGTCGCGCGGATTGAAAATCGATGCCGCAAAGTTGGCTGAGCGGCTAGGAATTCCGGTAGTCCCGGTGCAGGCAAATAAACGGCGAGGACTAGACGAATTGAAAGCCGCGCTGGCTGCAACGCTTGGCCGGCAAGCTGTGCCGCGAGAAAGCCCCTTCCCGCAGGCGTTTCGAGAGGAAGTTACGCGATTGGAAGCGCTCCTCAATGCAGCCCCGGGCAATGGTTCGACGCATGCAACGAACGGGCACCTTCGTTCCGACCCTCTCCCAAAGAGCGCGGGAGCAGTTGTGCCGCGATATTTGGCGGAGCGGCTCCTATTGGATACCGGCGGATATTTGGAGCGGACGGCAGTCATTGGCGGAAACGGGCACGCCGAAAGTCATGCCGGGCAAGTGCGGGAGCATTTACTCTCTGCCCGAGCGCGGTTGGCAGCGGCGGGATTGCCAGTGCCGGCCGTGGAGGCACTGGTTCGATACGATTGGGCGGCCCGACAGTTGGATGGGGTCATTTCTCGGCCAGCGGCGCGCAGCGAAACGCTGACCGATAAAATCGATCGCATTCTCACGCATCGATTGTGGGGCACGGCTGTCTTCGTCATCGTGATGGTGGCGCTATTCTCGTCGATTTTTATGGCTGCCGAGCCACTGATGAAATTGCTGGACGGCGGGGCGCATACGCTGGGCGAGGCTGTAAAAAGCCACATGCCCGACGGAGCGCTGCGGTCGCTGCTGGTGGATGGGCTGATCGCCGGCGCCGGCAGCGTGATTGTGTTTTTGCCGCAAGTGCTGATTCTGTTCATGTTCATCGCCATTTTGGAAGATTGCGGCTACATGGCGCGGGCCGCTTACTTGATGGATAAGCTAATGGTCCGCGTGGGACTGAGCGGCAAATCGTTCATTCCGCTGCTCTCGTCGTTTGCTTGCGCCATTCCAGGCATCATGGCGACACGGGTGATTGAAAATCGGCGCGATCGGTTGACGACGATTATGGTGGCGCCCCTGATGAGTTGCTCGGCTCGGCTGCCGGTGTACACACTGCTGATTGGGGCGTTCATTCCGGCACAAAAATATGTAGCCGGGGTGTTGCCGCTGCAAGGGTTGACACTGTTTGTGATGTATTTGGTGGGCGTGCTGGCGGCCATCGTCGTGGCGCTGATTTTGAAACGGACGCTGTTGCGGGGAGCAACGCCGCCGTTTGTCATGGAGTTGCCGCCATACAAGTTTCCGTCACCGGCACTAGTGGTGCATCGGATGCTGGAGCGCGGCTGGGCATTCGTCAAACGTGCGGGCACGCTGATTGTGGCCGTGGCGATTGTGGTGTGGGCACTGCTTTATTATCCGCACAATCCGGCGGCGGTAGAAGCAAATCTTCAGCAGGACAAGGCGGCGCTGGCGGCACAGATTGAACAACTGCCGGCTGGCGATGAACATCGGCACTTTTTGGAGGCGGAGCTAGCGCGTTATAATGATCCGCAGCAGCACGAACAGTTATTGGCCGGCGCGTATCAGCGGCAGAGCATTTTGGGACACATGGGACGGTGGATTGAACCGGCCGTGCGGCCGCTGGGTTGGGATTGGCGAGTGGGTTGTGCGGCCATCGCTTCGTTCCCGGCGCGCGAAGTAGTGCTGGGAACCCTGGGCGTGATTTACAATTTGGGAAACGTCGATTTGGAGGAAGCCCAAGGGCAGACGCAATTGCAAACGCAGCTTCGCAATGCCACGTGGGATGGCGGCCTGCGGACGGTGTTTACCGTGCCGATGGCTCTGGGCTTGATGGTGTTTTTCGCGCTTTGTGCGCAGTGCGCGGCCACGCTGGTGATTATCAAGCGCGAGACGAACAGTTGGCGCTGGCCGGCGTTCACATTTACTTACATGACCGTGTTGGCGTATGTGGGCGCACTAGCGACGTATCAGATTGGCACGTGGCTGGCGGGATGACTGATAAGCGATTAGCAATTAGCCGGCGGCTAACGGAGCATATCATTCAGATCATGCAGAACATTTTAGCACTGTTGATTGTGGCGGCAGCGGTCGGATATTTGATCCGGCGGGGGTGGCGGTATTTTGCCGCGCGGAAATCGGCGGCCGCATGCGCCAGCGGGTGCGGAAGTTGCTCGGCCAACGAAGGCAATGTGGTAACTAACCGTTTGGGCACAACCAAACCGCTGGTGACGATCGATGGGTTACGATCGCAGCGGCCTCAATAGCAGCCGCGCGGGTCCATTCAGACATTAGTTGCCGTGAAAACCGGTTGAGGTGGCGCCGCTGGCTGTGGCTTCGCTGCCGCGGCGGGCAGAATTGTTGGCGCTTTCGGGGATTGCAGCCGGCGGAGTCGTATCGCCCACGATGGTTGCCTGACAAGTAATGTCGGGCACGGCGTTATCGCCCAAGTCGGTTTTGATTTTGATCTTTTGTTTGACGACGCCTGGCTGTTGTGGCGCGGTGAAGGTGAGCGGAATAATTTGCACATCGCGGGAATCGGCGGGCAGCGTGCAAGTGATTTCGTCCCCACCGGAGACTTCCAATACTTTGAACGGCCGCTTGCTGCGCACCACGACGTTTTTGGTGATGGCCTGGCCGGGCGTCAGTGCGCCCAACATTAAGGAAGCGGGACTGACGGTGACAGCGGCCACGACGCGGCCCGTTACATCGACGGGGAGTTTTTGCGCTTCCGGATCATCGTTGGTCACCAGGAACAAC
>DATJYL010000017.1 GCA_035499655.1 Pirellulales bacterium | reverse complement strand
CGCATCTCATCTTCCATTCGTGCGACATTTGCGAAGGTCGTGTAAATCGAAAATGTCGAAAACAGCAGCGCCCGCGGTGCAATCGCTGGATACACCCGCTCTTTCTCACTTGGGCTGGTCGCCGGCGCCGTTGTCGTGCCGCTGGCAATTGTGCCACTTGTTATGGGAGCGCCGGTCGTCGTGCTGATTGTCGAGCCGTTCGTTCCCGCGGCGCTGGCTCCTGTCTCCTCAGCGGCGGTTGCAGCGGTGCTGTTTTCTTCGCTGCTGCTGCCTTTGCCGCTGTGCAACATGCTCAATAGCGCTTGCAGATCGGCACTGTCGAAGTGCCCGTCGCCGTTCACGTCGGCAATTCCGCTGAAATTCCCACTCGATACACCGTAGGTGCTCATATACGTCGTCGGATTCGTCAAGGCCTGCATCGCCGGCATCATATCGTCGGCGTCAACGTGCCCGTCGGCATTGAAATCGCCGGGAGCTATTTCCGTATACAAATCGGCGGACGTTTTGGCCGAGGTGCCATATCCAAAAATCGGCGCATTCACGTTCGCATTTGGGTTGTCGCTGATATTGTCGGTTTCATCAACCCCCGATTGAACCCTCACGTCTACCGTTCCCGATACCCGCGGAACGACGACGGAAAGCTGCGTATCGCTGACCACCGTAACCGACGTGGCCGCCGTAGCGCCAAACGTTACCGAAAGATGCCCGGCAGCGCCCGAAAAGTTTTGGCCGGTAACAGTCAAAGTGCTCCCTGCTGCGCTGCGATTTGCATTGAGGCCCGTGACCACCGGCGCCAGGTTCACCACCTGAAAATCGCCGGCGTTCAGCGCTTCCAAACCGTTCGAGGCAAAAATGTCGTCCGTATTCCAAGTCAGCGCAATGTTGTTGTTGGCGTCCACCGCCGCCGAGGCGCCGGTCACATACATCGCGCTGCCGATGTCGGCCACAATCAACCCGTACTGCTGCATGGCCCGGGCAATAATCTGCGATTCCGGCGGCATGTTGTTGATCAGGTTATTGATCGTCGGCGTACTCGCCAGGCGCAGCCGAGCGCCCAGCGGCACGTTGTTCGCCCCCTGCGAAGTGCTCACCATGTGCGAAGCCGGATAAACGTATTGCGGATTGATGTCGCCCGAGGGCAGAGTCATCCGCAAGGCATGGTTGATGACGCCCTGCCCTCCTTGTGATACTGGCAATCCTTCGTCGGGTCGGGCCAGGCCGGCCAAAATCGACAGACCCGCGGCATCGGCCGAGGTAGCGCCCAATGTGCGGAAACTGTCGGTGTTCATGTTCCACACCGTTTCTTGAGCCGCATGCCATTGGCCGTCGGTGTGATTCAGTTCGGCACCGTTGTTGTTGGGAAACAATTTGGGATCGCTGGGCCGTGTAACTCCGTACAACTCGTAGGCAATGTTGTTGTCTTCGTCCCAAATAATGAGGTGGGAATCACCGCGCTGATTCGCGTTGTAACCACCGCCGTTGGGGTTGGGGCCGACTTGATAGTCCCCTTCCAGCACGGCGCCGGCCGGAATCGGAACTCCCACAATATCGCTCTCGTCCGGATAGTTGTCGATGATGACGTTAATCTTCGCGGTGCTGTTTCCGTGAACTACATTCACCGGAATGCCGTAGAGCGGATCGGTTCCATTCGCCGGATTGTCTTCGCCCCAGTCGGGATGGATGCGAACGGATGTGCCAATGTGCGAAATAATGGCTGCCGAATTGGCCACTACCGGCGCATTACTGATGTTTTGATTCCACGGATTGTCCGCTGGAAACAATTGTTGACCAAGCAGCGTCAACAGGCGCCGACTTTCCAACTCCTCGAAGTGCAATGGCCAGCGGCGTGCCCAGCCCGCGCGGCCACGCGCACAGCGCCGCCGCCCAGCGCCGTTCATTCGCTTGTCATGCCGGGCGGAAAATAGCGAAGAAAACTGCAGCCAGTGCGCGAATGGAAACATGGGGGCCATCCTTGATGAATCAAAGGAACTGCGCCCCTGCGCGCCGGACTATCACAATACTTTCGTGATGTAGCGAAGAGCCTGCTCATCTGCATCGATGTAATCCAAAAATGGCCCGCCCGAGATCGTGGCCCGTGTCGACCAAAGCCGCCAGCCGCATTATAGCGAATCGCTCGTTCCACTGCGACAAGTCAGCGGATCGCCTCCCTAGTTTTGGGCGCGCAACGCCGCGACCACAAACTTAAGCCGATTTAGAAGCCATCGCACGTTTTGGCTTGGCTGCGGCTGTCTTTTTTGCGCCGCGCCGGGACGCCTTTTTACTCGGCCCCGCAGCAGCGCGATCGGCCAACAGCCGCAAGGCAAATTCAAAAGTGACCTCTTCCGGCGCCGTGTTTTTCGGCACCGAGGCATTGGTCACCCCGTCGGTCACGTATTGCCCGTACCGGCCATCGAGCAATTGGACAGCGTTTTTAGTGACGGGCGAAGGATCGAACACTTTCAGCGGCTCTTTTTTCGCGCCGAATCCGCGACGCATCGCCTTGGGTTGTTTCAGCAATTCCAGCGCTTCGGTAAACGTGACTTCCAGCGGCGAAACGCCCGCCGGCAGCGAGCGCGTTTCCTCACCGCACTTAATGTAGGGCCCAAACCGCCCGTTGAAGGCCGTCACGGTTTGGCCGTTTTCCGGATGCGTGCCCAAATTCCGCGGCAACGTAAGCAGCTTCAGGGCCGTGGCCAAATCAACGCTTTCCGCCGTCATGCCTTTTAGCAGCGATGCGTTTTGCGGCTTCTCCTCATCATCCGGCGTGCCGCGCTGTACGTATGGACCAAATCGACCTACTTTCAAATACACCGGTTTGCCAGTTTCCGGGCAAACGCCCAATGGCTCATCCGCTTGCGAAGCTTGCGAGAACAGCTCGCGGCATTTTTCCAGCGTCAGCTCTTCCGGCGCTAATCCCTCGGGCAACGACGCCCGCCGTTCGCCTTGCTCGATGAACGGCCCGTAGCGGCCCACGCGCACAAAAATCGGCGGCTCCCCTTCCGGCTCCGAAAGCAACACGCGGCTGACATCACGGGCGTCGATTTCGTCGGTTTTTTTATCCAAATGTTTTTTCAACCCCGGCTGCCCGTTGCCGAAATAAAATTTTCGCAAGTAATCTACCTGGGCCTGCTCGCCGCGGCTGATGGCGTCCAAATCGTCTTCCATTTGCGCGGTGAAGCCGTAATCGACCAATTCCTGCAGATGCTTTTCCAACAACTGCGTGACCGCGAACGCCGTCCACGTGGGCACCAGCGCGCCGCCTTTTTTGAACACGTAGTTGCGGGCCTGAATGGTGTCGATAATGCTTGCGTACGTGCTGGGCCGGCCGATGCCCAACTCTTCCAGTGCCCGCGTGAGCGCCGCTTCGCTGAACCGCCCCGGCGGCTGCGTGGTGTGGCTTTTCGGTTCCAGTCCGTCGCCGGCCAATTGCAATTTTTCTCCCTCTGCCAGCGATGGCAAAACCGCTTCGCGGTCGGCCAGGTCCGCTTCCGGGTCGTCGGAGCCTTCCACGTAAGCCCGCAAGTAACCGGCGAAATCGATCGTTTTGCCCCCCGCCGTAAACTCGGCGCCGCCCCCGGCAATCGTCACGGTAATGCGCTGGCCGCGGCAATCGACCATCTGACTGGCCACGGTCCGCTTCCAAATCAGGTCGTACAGCTTGAACTCGTCGGGCCCTAATTCGCTCCGTAATTGTTCGGGGAAATCGAACGGATGGCCCGCCGGACGAATCGCCTCGTGCGCTTCCTGCGCGTTTTTCACTTTTGCGGAATAGACTCGCGGGCTGTCGGGCACATATTCCGGACCGTATTGCGACGCCACCAATGCCCGCGCCGCTTCAATCGCCACGCTCGCCAAATTTGTCGAATCGGTACGCATATAGGTGATGTGACCGTTTTCGTACAAACTTTGGGCCGCCTGCATGGTGCGCCGGGCAGTAAAGCCCAATTTTCGGTTCGCTTCCTGTTGCAGCGTGCTGGTGGTAAACGGCGGATAGGGACGCGACGTGTACGGCTTCACCTCCAACGCGCTCACGCGAAATTCGGCGGCTCGCAGCCGCTGCACCAATTCCTGTGCCTGCGTTTCGTCCAGCAGCAACAGTGCGGAATCTTTGAGCTTGCCGGTGGCGGAATCGAAATCCTTGCCCGAGGGAATTTGCTTGCCGTTTAATGAGATCATCGTAGCCGCAAATTGCGTTTTGGCGGCGTTGGCAAACGTCGCCAGCAGATCCCAGTACGTGGCCGAATGGAACGCCATCCGCTGCCGTTCCCGCTCCACAATCAATCGCACCGCCACGCTTTGCACGCGGCCGGCCGATAATTTGGGCCGCACCTTACGCCACAACAGCGGCGACACTTCGTATCCGTACAGCCGATCCAAAATCCGGCGCGTTTCCTGGGCCCGGACCAGGTCTTGATCTATTTCCCGTGGATGTTCCAGTGCCTCATGAATGGCGTCCTTGGTGATTTCATGGAACACCAACCGCCGCACCGGAATTTTGGGCTTTAGCACTTCGTTCAAATGCCAACTAATGGCTTCCCCTTCTCGATCCTCGTCGGTCGCCAGATACAAATCTTTGGCGTCCTTGACCAGACCTCGAAGTTTTTTCACATGGGCTGATTTACTATGCGGAATAACGTACAGCGGGTCGAAATCCTGCTCCACATTCACACCCAGACGCGACCAGGCCTGGTCCTTATACTCCGCGGGTATTTCCTTGGCCCCCTGGGGCAAATCGCGAATGTGCCCAATGCTGGCCTCGACCGTGAAATCGCGCCCCAGGAACTTGCTAATTGTTCGGGCTTTGGCCGGCGATTCGACAATCACCAAACTTTTGGTGCCGGCTCGGGAAGTTTTTTTCGCCATAAATACCGCAGGGTTAATGTTAAAGCAGTCAATCTGTGAAACATGGGATATTTGCCGGCGAAAAGCCTGACTATCTATCCGCCACAAAGTTAGGTTTCACAAGTTGTTAAAGTGCGTCCCTCAAAGCCCTCCAAACATCACTGACCAATCGACATTTTCCAACTAACCGTTACGACCGAATCTTTGAGTACCATAGGCAACCGCCAGCCGATTCTACGCCGCTGGGAAGCTAAAGCCCACAGGTCGCAACCCGTCTGTTTCGGGATGATATCGATCCAAACCGGGGCCGGCATCGCTTCTTCCACTCGACGCTGCGCTCGACTGGGATTGCATTTACGTCGCCCAGCGCTACAATCGGCGTCTCCGATTTCCACTGTTTCCATTCCGCCGCTGCCTTAATCGCATACAACTCGGGCACGTTGGTTGTCAAGGCATCTTTGCCCCCGACCGGAACGAACGCTGCTTTCGTAATCAAGCATATTGGGCGATATTTACACCTGTCGCCGTCAACGATTAGGAACCTACCGACATGGCCAGTCCGTTTAGCGTTTTCCGCAAAAATCAGAAGGCTTGGATGGTCCCCATCTCCATCCTGGCCATGATTAGTTTCATTTTTCTCGGCTCGATGTCCCGTCTTGGCTCCGGCGGCAAGCGTGAAGATCCTGACATCTTTACTTGGGACTTTGGCACGGTCCATCGCAGCGAACTCAACTTTCTCAAAACGAATTTCCAGGCACTGCGACAGTTTCTGATCACGGCCGGCACAAAGGCCGGATTGCCACCACAACAACTCGCCAGTATCGACCGCCAGATTCCAACCTCCGACCGAGCCATCGTCAACACGATGCTGTTGGATAAAAAAGCCCAGCAATTGGGCATTGTCATCAGCGATACTGTCATCAACAGCTACATCAATTCCCTTACGGAAGATAAATTGCGGCCCCAGGATCTCGCCGATGCAGCCCAAGCCGTGTCCCAACGTTTCGACGGAATCGGTCAGACCCAATTGTTCGATGCCCTGCGAATGCAGTTGGCGGCAGCCTATGCCCAAATGGCCTTTTCGCCTCTTTTGAGCCGCTCCGGCGGAATGATGGGGGCGGTTTTTCGCGGCGATACGCCGGGTGACCGCTGGGATTATTTCTGCCGCTTAAACCGCAAAGTGACGGCGCAAATTCTTCCCGTGCCGGTTGAAAAATTCGCGGCCGATATCCCCGATCCCAGCCCGGAGCAACTCAAAAGCTTTTACGAACAATACAAAACCGACGAACCCGATCCGGCCAGTCCCAGCCCCGGCTTCCGACAGCCTTACAAAGCCAAGTTCCAATACATCAAGGCCGATTACGAGCAGTTGATGGCCGCTGAATCGCCCAAAATCACGCAGCAGGAAATCAAAGATTATTACGACAACCACAAGCAGGAATTCATCAAAACCAAGCTGCCCGAACTGCCCGAAAGCGGCAAACCCGGCGCCGAAGGCGCCGCCACTGCACCAGCCGGCACGGTTAAACCTGACGACACCAAATCCGACGCCGGCCCGGCAAAATCCGGCGAGTCGAAACCGGCCGACACAAAACCGCTGGATACGAAATCGACCGGCGCGAAAACCAACGACGCAAAATCGGCCGATACGAAAGCCCCACCCGCCAAAACGGGAAGCACAAAATCCAGCGATGCCAAACCGGGTGACCCCAAATCCAGCGATTCAAAATCCGGCGACTCAAAAAAATCGGACAATCAAAATAAATCCAGCAGCAATAAGCAATCATTCGTCCCGCCTCCAGCTCCTGTCAACGGTAAGCAAACCGTGGCCACCTCGCTGGATGGCGTACTGTTAGCGCAGGCCGACACAAAATCAGCGGGCCAAAAATCGGCCGATGCGAAATCGTCCAGCGGCAAATCGCCGGACGCATCGTCCAGCAGTAAATCGTCGGACACCAAGCCTGCCGGAAGCAAATCGTCCGCTGGTAAATCTGCGGACGCAAAACCTGCTGACGCCAAGTCCGCCGATTCAAAAACATCTGACGCAAAATCATCGGACGCCAAGATGCCGGAAACCGGGGCGCCCGACGCCAACGCCGCCACTCCCGACCGCACCGTCGAATACGATCCGCTCGATAAAGTCGCCGACACCATTCGCAATCAGCTGGCTCAACAAAAAGTAGACGACCAGGTCGACGCCGCATTTTCCGCAATCGAATCAAAAATCGAGCTATACAACCGCGGCCTACAAACCTATCGCGCCGCGGAAAGCCGCGGAAATAAAACCGCTAAAATGCCCGATCCCCCTGATCTGGCCGCTCTGGCCAAGCCCTCCGGATTGGAAGCCAAACAGACGGAACTGATTTCGCTCGAACAAGCCTACAACCACACCGATCTGGGCAAATCTCGCCGCTCGCTGGTGCCCGGCGAATACAGCGCCCCCTCCTTCATTCAATCGGCCTATCAATTAGATTCCAGCAGTCAGCCGACGCTGCCCACCTATCAGCCGCAGCGGAGCGACGACAACGATAACAACCGCTACCTGTGGTGGAAAGTAGCCGACGAGGCCGCCCACACGCCGACCCTGGACGAAATCAAGCCTGAAGTAACACTGGCCTGGAAAATCATCCAAGCCCGCAAACCCGCCCTGGCCAAGGCCAATGAAGATGCCGCTCAAGCCCGGCAACTGAAGCAAACCTTGAAGGAAACGTTCGGCTCGGTCGAAGGAAGCGGGCTCTCCACGGTCGGTCCGTTCAGTTGGCTCACGCAACCGGTCGGCCAGCCGTTTGGCGCGCCTCGACTGACGAAAGTTCCCGGCGTGGAGCAGGCCGGCGACGAGTTCATGAAAAGCATTTTCGCTTTGAAAGCCGGCGAAACCGGCGTGGCCGCCAACGAGCCGCAAACGGTGTACTACGTCGTGCAAATCGAAAGCGAGGAGCCCACTCTGGACGCGCTGCACGAAGAATTCATGGCTAAAATGTCCAACGAAATGTCTAAAATTCCGTATGCATTTGTCGGCCTGGAGGAGAACCAGGGGATGCCCCTCGCCTGGCTCAAGCAGGTGCAAAACGAATTTGGCTACCAATTGGCCCCCGGCGAAACGCTCTCCGACACGCGCTCCAGCAGCGTCGATTAGACGCGGCTGTTGGGCATTCACGATCACCGTGTTTGCAACTTCTGGTATCGTTGCCATCGTCGTGCCGTCGTGATTTAATTTGATTGAACTACAACGATACGAGGGGAAAACATGCGGCGATCGACATCTTATTTGCCCCGCGCCAATCGCTCAAATGCACGCTCCCAAAGGCCCGCGTTGCTTTCCCGTGCACTTCGCCTAGCACAGGCCGGCAACCGCCGGGCAGCCATCGACCTGCTCCGCGAATTGTCGAAGCAAACACCAACCGACGCGCTGGTCTGGTTTCATCTGGGCGCACTGCTCGATGCCGGCGGAAAAATGCGCCAGGCCATTCCTTGCTATCTCCGGGCGTTGCGCCTGAACCCGCGTCATCCGCAACACTACGAAATGTGCCTCTACCTGTGCAGTTCTTACCGCAAAACCGGCCGGCCACTGGCGGCTCGCCGCTGGCTAAAAAAAGCGGAAACCTTTGGCCACGACACCGCTTTGCAACGCCGCCTGCAGCGATTGCTGAATCGCCGGCAGCGGCTGCAAGACTAAACTATTTCACCACTGCACCAGTAATATGCCGTGATGACCACTGCCATTTCGCTCGTTCACCGCCTGCACCAGCACCGCGCGTGGGTAAACCAAAATTTACTTGCCGCTGCGGCGCAACTTAACGACGAGCAGCTCCGCCGCCCGTTTGCCATTGGGCAAGGCTCCGTATGGAAATCGCTCACGCACATGTACGCAGCCGAGTATGTTTGGCTGGCCGCGCTACAAGGGAACGAAAACGCCCTCGCGCCCGGCGATGTCCCGGGCCAATTGCCCGGCAATCAACAGGGGGAAGACGCCCTGCGAACGTTGGACGAGTTGCGCCAAAAATGGTCCGCTTTGGAAAAACGCTGGGCCGATGATTTGGCCGCGCATGCGCCGGAATCGCTCGACGAACTGGTTTACCGGTTCAGCGCGTCGTTTGGCGAGCGGTTTAGCTGCCGCCGCTCCGATGTTTTGTTGCACGTGTGCGCCCATGCACAATACACCACGGCCCAGGTTGTAAACATGCTCCGCCATTTAGGCGTGGAAAAACTGCCCTCCACGATGCTGATGGCCCTGGCCCGCCAGGAAGCAAAACAACAGCAACCTTGAAGGTCGCTTGGCCGTGCAACCGCGACAATGCACTGCTGCCAGCAGCTAGTAGGTACATCCGCGAGCGGATATCAAGTCGTAATAATCACGACAAGCACCGCCACGACTATGCACACGGCAATAAATAAAATCGCTTTGCGAAGCTGCGGATCCAGCCGACGGCGAATTCTCGGCAGGTTAACCGCTGTCTCCAGCGACGAACGGTCAATCTGAAATTCATCCAGCGGCTGGATTTCGTACACCGACGGCGGCGTGGGTTGACCCCAGGGGTTTCGACGGTCGTAATGGGCATCGTAACGGGCACGCCGCTCCGGATCGGAAAGAATTTCGAAGGCTCTTTGGACTCGGATAAACGCCGCGCGCACTTCTTGTTCGCGACCGATGTTCAAATCGGGATGGTACTTCTTCGCCAATCGCCGAAAGGCGACACAGATGTCATCCGCCGAGGCGGACGAATCGACCTCTAATTCTTCGTAATACGATCGCATGACCCATGAAGAAGTCGGCGAGTTACTTTGGCGTCGTGCATGGCACGACGTGCTGAACTCTTCTCTACCGCCCTGCGCTCGGTTTGCAACCAGGCCGCGGCATGGCGCTCCAGCCCGTGCCCAGTGCTTCCTTTCATTCGGCTACCATCGAACAACGCCATCACGACTGACTCCCCATCGCGGGAGGTTTGCCCCCACATTATAGCTAGTATCCTGCAGCGAAACCAGGGCACGCCCGCAGGTCAATCAACTGACGATGTCTACCTGGAATCTATTCCATTCCCGCTATGCCCCCTGCCGCAATCGGACCGTTGTGACGCACCGCAATCACATCGCTTTACAGCGATGGCGATTGATTTTTTAACACACCCGTGCGGAAGTATTAAAACTCAGCAATAATAGTGGCACAATCACAAATTAAACAAAGGAGCAAAGCAAGTGGAAATCAAACGCAGTGGCTCTCAACCCTCCGCCAAACCTCCGGCCGAGTATTTCACCGGCACGGTCCGGCTCGATCCGCTGTTTCAGCCCATCGCCCCGGCCCGTGCGGCCGGCAACAGTGTCACGTTTGAGCCTGGCGCTCGCACGGCCTGGCACACCCACCCGCTGGGCCAAACGCTCATCGTCACCGCCGGCTGCGGCCTGACGCAGCGCTGGGGCGGCCCAATCGAGCAAATTCGTCCCGGCGACGTGGTTCTGATTCCCCCGGGCGAAAAGCATTGGCACGGCGCGGCGCCCGCCACCGCCATGACCCACATCGCCATTCAAGAAATGCTCGACGGCAAGCAAGTCGAATGGCTGGAAAAAGTCACCGACCAGCAATACTCCCCCCGCGGCTAATCCTCCTTATCGCGCAGCGGACATGATGTTTCAGCGGTGTTTCGGCGGCCGTTCGGGTGGTGGGCCAATTTGAACATAGCCCGACTGTGTCAGTCGGGAAAAGCGGCTGTCGGAATTTCAAATTGTCCCACCACCGCCGTTCGATCATCAATCGGTCCCGGCGCGCCGGCACGATGCCCGCGACCCAAGCCCCGCGTCGGCCTCTGTTTCTCGGCCAAGTTGGAAACAGTTCCAGGGTGCTTTGCTAGCGCCGCCAGTGGAAATCGCCCCGCGATAGCAAAGCGCCAGCTCGCAAATTGATATTGCCCGATTTGACGCGCGTCGCTTGAATGTCCGCCGGGTGGGCACAAGCCGAGGTCCCGACGCTCGGATCGGCTAAACTGCTCCCGCATTCTTAAAAGGTGAACGCGCAATGAGCATTAAATTTTCACGCTTGGCGACGGCCGTGTTGCTGGTCGCTGTCATTTTCCTGATGTCTGGCCGCAGTTGGGCAATTTATAATGTGCTGGGACCTTCTAAAGACGAATGGGGGTTGAAGTACGACGTCCAGGTAAACGACGCGGGGGGCGATAAGGTGAACGTCGTTTTTACACTCGCCGACGAAGGTCGACTCAAGCCCATCTATTCCATCGAACTGATTGCAATGAATCCGGAAACCGACAGTCAAGGCGGTCACGGGTACGACGTGAAGGAGAAATTCGAGTTGAAACCAACCGCCGATGGTCGCCGCGTGGGGCAAGTGCAAATGCGCAAGGAATTTTTAGACCACGCCCAAATTCGGATCCTCACCGACAGGTTCGACGGCCAGCCACAACGGTGGTTAGCGAACTATGAAACTCCCATCCGGCGGTTCTTGGATAAAGGCCCCGCGGAGGTTCCGCCTCTCGCCTCACCGCTAGGATCGAAACTCACCAAATAAATGAATGGCGCCATGGCTCTCTGAGATCCCTAGCATTCAGCGCGGCTTCGCTACCGCGAGATAATTCTCTTGACCGCCGTTCGCCTTCTCATGCGCCGTTCCTGACGGATTGCCGCGCGAGGAAATACGGTCTGCAAGCATTCCCGCACCGCCTGCAGTCTCGAAGGTTTTGTAGTTTCCATGATCGTTCTCCTTAAAATCGCTCCCTAGGAAATCACGCGCAATTCCCGCTCCAACCCCGCAAATACTTGCGGCCCTCCCATCGTTCCCGCATAATTTGAAAGAAACAAGATCACATCAATAGCGTTCGCATCTTCGGCAAATCGGGCAACTCATGTTTTCGGAGACCGCCCAATGAAAAGCAATCCTATCGACTGGTTTGAAATTTACGTTCAAGACCTCGCCCGCGCCAAGCAATTTTACGAATCGGTTTTTCAAGTCAAACTGCAAAAGCTCGATTCACCGATTCCGGGAGTCGAGCTATGGGCGTTTCCCGGCGAAATGAACATCTACGGCGCGTGCGGCGCATTGGTCAAAATGGAAGGCTTTAACGCCACGGGCAATTCCACCATTGTTTACTTTCATTGCGAGGATTGCGCCATCGAAGAAGGCCGCGTCAAAGCCGCGGGCGGAAAAGTCCAGCGACCCAAATTCTCCATCGGCCAATACGGCCACATCTCCCTGATCATCGATACCGAAGGCACCCTCGTCGGCCTGCACTCGATGTAATCACACGATTGGTCATCGAATCCGTGCCACACAATCATAAAGCCGCGACCTCTGGTCGCGCGCATTCTCCCTCTCCCTCGACGGGAGAGGGCCGGGGTGAGGGTGAGCAGCAACTGGCTGCCTGGGGCAAAGGCCGCCGTCGCCCCAGCGATCGGCCCGTGCAAGCTATTGCCGCCGCAATTTCGCTATGGCACGATGATGGCAACTCAATTCGGCACTGCTGGACAAGCCAGCAGTGGCACCGCCCAGACGTTTTCCGATTATTTCCCCGATGGCGTACAACCTTGATGAGTAGCCCACCCCATAAACTGATTTCTCGTCGCGCTGCCAGCGATGCCTTGAAATCATCGCTGAAAAAGCGCAATCCCAGCTTCACGCCGCTCTGTTTCGCCTACCTGGCTGCGCTCCTATTTTTGGTCGGCATCTTCGCGCCCAGCTTCACCATGATTCCCAAATTTGGCGACGGCTTTTTCGAGCGGCTCGTTCGCCTGTTTGTCAGCAGCGACCTGGAACCACGGCAGTTTTCGCTCGTGGGCGGCATCCTGCATCTGTTCCAGGAGGGGCAATTATTTATCGGCGGCTTAATCCTGCTGTTTTCCTTGGCGTTTCCCCTGGCCAAGCTGATCGCCCTGATCCGCGCCATTCACCTCGGTTCTCGGGCCACCCAGCGCCATTTGAAAATGGTCGAGAGCCTGGGCAAGTGGTCAATGGTCGATGTGTTCGTCATTGCCTCGCTGGTCATTTGTTTCAAAGGTTTTCCAGGCGGCACCCACATTCAAGTGCAATGGGGGATTTATATCTTTGCCATTTCGATTTTGCTCTCGATGTGGGCCACCTACATTCTGAAGCAGCAATTCCACCCCGCCGCCGCGGTTAATTTGACGAGCGGCGCCGCAGCCGACTTGACCAGCACCACGGCGACGAGTTTGACCTGCGATGCAGAAAGTTCGGGCGATCACAAGATGCTCTAGTCCGCGTGCGCCTGCGGCATTTGCTAGTCGCTGGTTGCTAATCGCTCGACGCTTTCAGCTTACCGCCGCGGCTTCAGCACCACCACCGCCAGCGGCGGGAGAGTGATTTCAATCGAATGTGGGCGGCCGTGAGCCATGTGGTCGGTGGCCATGATGCCCGGGCCGTTGCCCAGGTTGCTGCCGCCGTAGAATTTGCTGTCGCTGTTGAAAATCTCTTCGTACCAGCAGCGTTCCGGCACGCCCAATAAATATCCTTCTCGCGGCACGGGAGTGAAGTTGCAGGCGACAACCAAAAAGTCGCTGGGGGTTTTCGCCTTTCGCAAATACACCAGCACGCTGTTTTGCCAGTTGTGGCAATCGACCCATTCAAAGCCGGTGTAATCGAAATCGACTTCGTGTAAGGCTGGCTCGCGGCGCATCAGTTGGTTGACGTCGGCCACCATTTTTTTCAAACCCTGGTGGCTTTCCCATTGCAGCAAGTGCCACTGCAAGCTTTCGTCGTAGTTCCACTCGTTCCACTGGCCAAAATCGCCCCCCATGAACAGCAGTTTTTTCCCCGGGTGTGTCCACATGTACCCGAGCAAAAGCCGCATGTTGGCGAACTTTTGCCACAAGTCGCCGGGCACCTGATCCAGCAGCGAACCTTTGCCGTGCACCACTTCATCGTGCGACAAGGGCAGCACAAAGTTTTCGTGAAAGGCGTAAATCAGCGAGAACGTGAGTTCATCGTGATGATACGTGCGATGGATCGGGTTTTTGCGGAAGTAGCGGAGCGTGTCGTTCATCCACCCCATGTTCCATTTCAGGCTGAAGCCCAGCCCGCCGACATACGTAGGGCGCGAAACGCTCGGCCAGGCGGTGCTTTCCTCCGCAATGGTCAGCACGCCCGGATGCTGCAAATGCGATTGGACGTTGAACTCCTTGATGAACGAAATGGCCTGCAAGTTTTCGCGGCCGCCGTATTCGTTGGGAATCCATTGGCCTGATTCGCGGCTGTAGTCGAGGTACAGCATGCTGGCCACGGCGTCGACACGGAGGCCGTCGAGGTGGTATTTGTCGAGCCAGAAGAGGGCGTTCGACAAGAGGAAGTTGCTCACCTCGTGGCGGCCGTAGTTGAAGATGAGCGTGCCCC
>DATJYL010000016.1 GCA_035499655.1 Pirellulales bacterium | reverse complement strand
GGTTAGCCCTGGCGCGCCGTCATCGCCGCCACCCGCCTGGCGACTGTCAAATTGAGAGTCCACCGAGCTGCATTCTCGTCTGGCATCCAATCCTCGGGATTTGCCCCGGGAACAGCTTTCGCGGGTGATACTTCGACGACCCAAATGTCTGGGACGTCGAAATAAAGTTGGCCGTCTGCGTGCCTTCGGCCCCTTCGAAGGCAAATCCCTTACGTAGGGTCATTACTGCCGCTTACGTACCGAGCTGCCAAAACCAAATCGTGGTGGCGCTCGGATAACTAGCGTGGACTGCATCTGTGCCATTCCAAAAATCTATATGCCCGGTTGCCTGTCCGAGATTTCCCTCGAAATACACGATTCCTTTCCACGCGGGGCGATGAGCCCAGGTTGACGCGTCAGGGTTACCTCCATTTTGGACGTTGCAAATCCGCGCCATACCGTCTGCGTTCCGGACTCGTTTGTGCGGGCAATAATTCACATTCGTCGCTGCTGGTAGCGAGTAACCGGCCTGAATGAGCGCATCGGACAGATTCAGAGCACAACACAAGAAACCTTGGCATCCATTGAACGGACAACCTGGCTGACTGCAGCCGTTATTTCCAAAATACTTAATGGCATTACTATATGACCAGTCAGTTGTCGACATAAAAACTCCTTCTGCACTAGGTACAACATGAATGCCAAATGCGACTCGCACCAAAACTCTCCCAATTACCTTTGTCGATTCAGGTCAACATGTGCTGCTTGTGTGGATCGCGTCGTCATAGCAAGATGTCGCACTTGAAGCCCCGCGGTGTCTTCACCATGGGCTGCTCCTCCAAACCTTCCAGTGTTGTCACGGGGTGGTACTCGAACTCTTCCACAAACAACCGGTATTGTATCTTTTCGCATTTCTTTAAAGGCAACGTAACCGACCAGGTACCGAGGTCGCCATTTGGAATGGAGGGAATTTCGTGCATTAGTTCGTCGGAGCAAGAATCAGCAATTTGCACGTAGCTAGCCTGCCGGTCCGCCACGCAAACCTGCCGCAGCACGCGCAGCCGCATCCATGGAACGTCAGTCATATGACGCACCTTGTCTAACAGTTCTTGATTCTGTCCAGGAGGGGGAAATGCCGGAGCGGCAGGGGAACGACGATTGTAGGCTGGCCCCGTGATGGTCACTCGAACGCCGTTGTCCGTCCATTCTGCTTCTATCAGACGGGTTGGCGGCAGTTGCACAGGGTCCACGATGACCTGCGAAGAAAGCGTTTGATCTGCCCGATCGTCATTGCGCGACACGGCGTGGGGTTGAAAGCGAACCAGCGACAGCCGAATGAAAGGTGAATCAATGTCAGGCGGCTGGATATCCAAATCCACGAACCTCTCGCCTGTCTCCGAATCAAGCTCCGGCATGTAACCCAGCACAGAAACGTTCGTCACTTCAATATCGGGGTTGGCGCTTTGCAGGCTGGGAATCTCGAAGGGCAAAGGTACGCGATCACGTTTTTCCACCCAGCCTGGCTGAACCACAATTCCCATCGGATCCTTAATTTGCGGATTGAAGTAAGACGGCGAGATCACTGGCTGCAACTGGCCGGCATGGGTCGTTGGATCCACCGCCCAACTAGTCACTTCTTTGAGAAATTGTTTACCAACCAGATCGTTTAGATTGATATTTAGCCGCCGGACAACATCCGACCTCTGAAACTCTCCGTTAGATAAGCCATAACTCCTGTAGTTCCATTTATGATAGGCATGTGACGCATTTTCTGGATCGACAAGGTCTTCCGGCAGGAAGACGACTCCCAATAATTCACCTTCGCCACTGTCAAACCATGTGCGCTTTTTGAGACGGATGCGCAGTGACCACGAGAGCTCGACGACGGTCTTTGACGGCTCTTTGCAGTGTTCGATACGGCGACTAATAAGCTCAACCGGCGGCGTGCACAACTCTGGTTTATGAGGACGTTGCGTGGCGGGTAACCAGATAACGCGCATTTCATCTTCATAAAGGTCCCAATTGATGCAATTAAGCGAGAAATTTGCGGACTCAAACTGTGAATCAGGAGTGAGCTTGCCGTTTCCATTGTTCCGGACAGCTGTTCGAACGTATTTTGGGTAGCAATTTGCGAAACGCGAGACGCCGCTTAGGCGAATTCCCAAACGCATGGCTTTGGTGCCGAGCGTGAAATGAACTTTGCGCAGCGTTTTGTCCTTGTCATCGCGGCCGAGCGAAAACAAAGGTTGGTCATCGCTCAGCACCGGCGGTTGAGTGCCTGGGGGTGGGGCAGGCAAGGTCTCAGGTAAGTTAACCGCCAGAGGCGTAAATTCTCGGACAACCTGCACCGGCTGGTACTGCCACTTTTTATCTTTCAAGGTCAGGCAGGTTTCATCGTCGAAGTTTCTCCACACCGCCTGAATTTTCAATAGCGAAGTTGATCGTCGCCGCACATCGACCCAACCGGCCAAATAACCGACATCTCCGTCAGCTAGATCGGCGTCTTTGGGTGGGAAGCCCTCCTGATCCACGATCGTTTCCCATGTCTTTTCAGCGGTACTAGCTGGCAGGCGAGTCATCGTGAACGGTTCGACCAACAAATCTTGTGGATCGGCCGCTTGGCACGCTGGTCCCTGATGGAATTGCGGCGCATTGAGAGGTTGCCTGACTGCGGTCAAGATTCTGAATCGCGTCACGTCGCAAGCCAATTCGGAGCGTATATGCTGGAGACATTTCAAAAGCTCGTCGTCAAAAGCGTCGGCGGCTGCCTTGGTTTTCCTCGCAGCGGGGTTAGATGGATCCGGTTCTGCTTTGTAAATGGCAGTCGATGCAGCCTGCAAAAGCTGGCTCTGTCGGAACAATCCCTTGTGGTCTATATCAAGACACCAAAGGTCGACTTGAATCTCGTCACCCAATCCAACTTCAATGGTGACGACTTTCATTTTTACTCCATTTACCCCGCCGATGTTCTTCTCCGTGATAATCGGTGACCCGTCCTTATTGGTGGCAAATCGGGCGCCACGTATCGAGGGTTGTAGCTGACACTCGATCGCAATCGGCATCGCATCGTTCGGTTTCGCATCCGTTGACCAGAAATCGACTAGCAGACTTCCTGGTGGCAAGTCTTTGCATGGGATACCATCTCGACTCAATGAGATGGCAACCGTCCTGCCCCGAGCGTCACAATAATAGGGATGAGGAGGAGCATTCGCCCAGTCTGGACAACGCTTGACTACGGGTCCGAAAGCAGAAGGCGATTCCCCTGGTTGATAGCCTTTGCGCGCCGCATCATTGACGTGGCCGACAACTGGTAGTTGACCAAGTTTGTCGAGCTGAATATTTCCTAGTGCCCCAGGCGGCACTTTGGCGTCTGATTGATCGAATTGTTTCTGCAGCTCGGCAACTTCGAAGGTGATGCGGGGAGGAACCAGGACGCGATATGCAACCGTGGGACCTTCAGCGCGCAGCACGACCCGATCGATTCGTTGCTGATTTTCCAGATCACCGATGGGCCAATTGACCAAGGGGTCATCCGCTCGGAAAGCGAGCTCCGGTGCGCCCACCGGCTCACTTTGTGTAAACACAGCCGGACATTCGTTTTCGTTCTGAGGCGAACATCCATATTCGGATGCGGCTCGAGACTTAAATTTATCGTACAGACCCCCTTCACCCAAGCAGTATTTATTATGTAACGAACCCAGACTTTCCGCCTGCTTCGAATTGAATGTCGGGCCGCCGCCATGCCGAAAGTAAGCGCGCAGAGCAAACCGATAACCGTCGCTGGCTCGTAAAACTGGAACCAGACCCAGATCGTCGTTCGGATCCACAGGTTCATAGAACGAATATTCCACGGTCAGGTTTAGGTCTCCGTCCACCTTGGTTTGGCCACTAGCCTCTAGGCCCTCGTTAGGAGGAAGATTATGCCCCGGAAGACCAAGTGACTCGCCTGTCCACCTCACCAAATCATCGCCTCCGAAAGGCACGACGTCTCCCTGGTCCGTGGGATCGCTATTCGGGTCCGTGGGCTTTTGATCGATAGTGCGAACAAGGGTACTGTTATTTCCTTCGTCGCGATGGCGAAAACGGCTTTGTTTCCAAGTAGTCTGGTCGTGCTGCTGAGTTTGATCGCCGGGTTTAGGGGTGGCATCAAGAGGCTTGTCCTCGGCACCGTCGCGGTATTTGTATTGAATGTCGCGCGCCATCGCAGACGCCCAAATGCTTTTCTTATTCGTGCTATTCGTACGCTCGATATCGACACGATACCCAGTCAATAAATTTTCTGCATAAAACCGTGCGTCGTCGTCGCTGGAATCGGCTGCAATTGTCCGCGGTTTAGGGGACATTACTTTATGTGCGACTTTTACCAAATTACGCAGCTCGTCCTGTGCAGAAGTGTCAATCAGTTCGAATCCCGGCGCAAGGAGTGTTTGCGGCCGATCCTCGACGTGGTCCGCGGTACTTCCTTCTTGAAGCGCATTTTTCTGCTGGCTAACCTGCGCATGTTCGCCGCGCATGGCACGTGTTACATCGATCGTGCGCAACAAGTAGCGAGTGTCTTGACGTAGATTAAGAAAACCACGATCGAAACTCTTATCGTTCCTTTCGTTCCATTCATCAATCGACGCCGGCAAAAACGATCCCTCGCCGCCGTTACCTAGAACAAAACGGTAGGTGCTCGGCCGCCAATCTGATTCAACCGGTTCTTGGGCCGGTGCATCTTTTTTGACAATTTCCGCATACAGCTCCCCTACCTCTTCGTCATTAAACAGGTCTTTGCAGGCAATGTCGAAATTCAACGAGAGCCCAACTAGTGTCGCCAAACGCGGGTGCGACGTCAGTCCCAGGAATCGGCCGCTTGCGCGGTTCTGCATTTCATCATCACTCCTTAAATGGCCGTAATCACCCTTGGGCGGTGGCGCTTCATAATAGGTAGCGGTGTTGTGCAGCAAAAAAATATTGCGGAGTTTGTCGTCCGGATTGCCATTCGCATAGTCAGGATTTCCAAGATAAATCCTATTCATGTACTTGGCGTGGTCTCCATCGATGAGCGGCCCGTATAGAGAGCTCCGGTTCCCCCAAAATTTATTCTTGGCTTGCCGATGACTCTGAATCCATTCGATCCGATGCTCTAATGTCATTGGCGGCGAGACGTCAGTTCGAGCGCGTTCCTCAACTCGCTTCTGGACTAAAGTCTGCCAAGAGTCTTTCCATAAGGTAACGTGAGTGTCAGCGAAATTTTTGTGCCAGTCCGTCAAATAGGGGACCATCGCCTGACTTAATCGGAAAGGGATTTTTCCCCTCATTAGATTTCCATCCGCCTGCGGCACGGATCGTTTTTCTAGCGATTCATGGAGGCTGTCGAACAGCAGCGAAGATGTCACGGAGTCCGTCATCACGAGTTGCCAAACCGCATCAGCCGCTGCGTCATTCTTGCCGACGTTGCTTCTAACGATCTTGACAGACGTCCAATCCGATTCTCCCTTGGCTCGCTTCCACACGCGAACCTCGTACGGGCTTTGTTTTGAGGGATCGGAATCCAGTGCCTGGCGAAGGTCCCTTGGTAGCGTGTCCAACAGGACGGTTAGACAGTTCGGCTGCTCGTTATCGACGGCACGCAATTCAAGTTGCACACACAGATGGAGGGTTAGGTCTTTGCCCTCAAGAGTGAATCCATCGGCAAGAGGCACACAATCGATCGCAACCAGATTCATAAAGTCACCGTAAGTAAGCTGGGTCCTGTTACGTCACGTGCTAGACCAAAGCGAGATGTCTGCGATACCCTCTCCAGTCAGTCTGCTTTCGCGGAGTATTGACGATCGTCTGTGGTTTTTCTTCATGCGGCAAGTTGCCCCCACGATAAAACGCGACGTGTTGCATTGGGGCAGAGCCCTTGCCCTCAATGCGCTTACTCGCCGTGATTGAAAATTTGGCCGACAGAAAACCAATCGAAAAAGAAAACTCAAAAGTGGCCGAACCCGCCATGGCACCGCCATTTTCTTGACGGATGCGAATTTCCATGTTGACAGCAACGCCGAAGCAGGCGATGTGTCCCTGCCCCATGGCCCTCACAAACCCTTCAAGAATCCACGCATCGTCATAGCTACAAAGATAGATTCCCGCCGTCACGCTGCCGTGAGCCGACAGGGGGCCGATCGCAATGGCGACGACCGCGCCAAATTCAAATGAGATTTCGAACCCAACGATTCCCTTGGCATTGGCAATTAACCCGACGAAGCCACCTCCGCCATATGGAAAGAAAGAAATCAAAAATGGCTTATCACGGCTTGCAAATGAAAACCGAAACAGGGCCTGACTTCCATCGAAGGGCAAGAGCATCGACACCGACATGCCGATGTTTAGAAACGACATCGCGCCGAGGGAAATCACGTCTTGAGAATAGCGATACCCGACCTCAACCGCGGGTGGGAACGGCGACAGCGTGACATACAGGCCGTTCCCGCCAGGATTGAAATACGATCGGAGCGCGTCGATAAACTCCAGCTCCTTGCCGATCGCAATGTCGCCAATTTGCACATTGAAAGTGCTGCCGCCATTCGTCGATGTCTGAAATTCAGCGCCTTTGAATCCAACGGTGATCAGATCGAAGGCGTCCCCTAGCAAATGAATCTTGAAGGGGGCTACTAGGCCGGCCGCTTTGGCTTCTCGCGTGCCGGCTTTTAAGTCCACCTCCACTCGGGCAATTAGCAGTAAGTCGTTGTACTTGGCATGTTCGGGCGTAATGCCAAACGGATTCACCAGGTCGTTCGTCTTCGTCTTCCTGATATCCATGGCTTCATCAGAATGATCCATCAGAAAAATTGGATCGCTCTCCGGAAAATCGCCGAGTGTGGTGTCCCAATCGTAGGACTGTGAAAACTTCGTCGGCACGAGCTGGAGTAGTTCTGCTTCAAGCACAGCGCGTAGCGCAGAAAAATCGACCAGGGCGCCCAACTGACCGTGCAGCAGTTGCTGCATGAGGCGCGACAAAATGCGCGCGGCTTTCACCAAGCCTGGCTCACCTGCGGTCCACTTACTGACCAAGCTCGAAACCGAGGTCACCAGCGCATCGAATTGGTACGGTGGACCTTGAAGTGCATAGATCTTATGAAGAGCCTGCGCATCGTCATCAACGAACTTCTGCGCGTCATCGAGCGATTTGAGACCAGGACTGGCAACGGTAGTAAGCAGTTCCGCGACATCACTGCCGTTTCCCTTTAACGCGTTCTGAAGCTTTATCAAACCTCCATCCACAGCGTCATATAAATCGCATGCCACTTTGACCAGATCAAACAACGGTGACAGCAGCGGCCTTACCACGAGCTCGAGTTGTTGCATTCCTTGCAATTCGATGGCCACCAGGCCAGCGGTCGTGGCGCCGATGATTTTGCGCTCTTGCTCGTCGAGCGCGATAACTGCCGCGTGAAATGCGTTCGATATCTTGTCGGGATTGCAATCCTCGATCAACTTTTCCAAACCCGTTACAAGATCTGCGCCGTCAAATGCCTGGGTTAAATCGGTAACAAGATTCGGGAAAAACGTCACCAGATCGTTCTGAAACACCTTCAACGCATCGGTAACATTATTTTTCACAAGGGTCATCGCTGCCGCTTGTGTTTCCGTAGCGATCTGTTTTAGTGAAGTGACGACATCGGACGTTCCGCTGTCGGCGGCGTGCATCTGCAGGATTGAATTGAAGTATTTCAGCGCATATGCGGCCGCTAGTGCCAATTCCTGTAATCCATCGAGAAGTTGTCGCCGTGCAGTAAGAGTTGCTTGTAAATCGTTCAGTACCTTCGTGGCGTTTTCCGGCGTAGCCGAGTTAGCGAGATTGTTAACGTCGGTCGTAAAGGAAGAAATCGCTACGAGAAGGGCTTTAGTCGCCAAATCAACTCGTCGAGCACTTGCGCGCACGCGCGCCAAACGGGTCAGCGACTCTGTGCGAACTGCATCCGGTACTTGGCTTGAGATCTCGGCCGATAACAGCTGTGCGACGCGAGCCGCGAGGGTATCATTTAAGTTCGCAGGTAACTTAAAGAGATTGCTTTGAACGATGTTGGCCAGAACCCCATTGGCACCGTCCAACTTCACCGTATTCGCCAGCGCTAAGAAAGTTGCCAACGGTTGTATCGTCTCTGCCCATCCCTGAATACTTGACAGCAACTTCGCGATGACATCTTCCAGCGTTTGCTGAGCGAGCGTCTGAAGGGCATCTGAAAGACGCTGAACAGCTGGGGCCAGTTGTGCTACGATTGCTTCAGGGACCTGCTTCCAAATCAGTTTCGACTCGTCTGAGTTTGGATTGCTCAGCTTCGGCAAAGCCGCTTTCATATCATTGACATAGCTGTCAATGTTCTTGATTTCCTCAGGATCAAGCGTAGCCGACTTCTTATGCCCCAGTAGAATAACGATGGCTTCGAGCTCTACCCTGCGCAGCGCCAAGCGACCATTGAGGCGCAAACTTTTTCGATTGGCTCTTTGGCGTTTTTCCAGATCGACTTTCGTATCCCTCGATTCGTCTAGCTGCTTTCTGAATTTGGCATCCAACGCTTTAGCTTCAGCGTAAATCTCATGGATGACAGCCGCGAGCACGTCTTTCAATGATTGCTTTAGCCAATCCTCAATCGTTTGTTGAACTTGACTATATAACTTCTCAGCGATCGACTTGGCCGTCGCGCCCCCGCTTAATAATTGACTGACATCAACCTTGGATAGGGGATCCAGTTTGTCCACTAAATCCACCAGCGAGGAACTGCCGGGCGCGACACCCCGTTGCAATCCACTTCCTCGCAGCAGCCGATCGACCACCGAGGCGTTACCGCCGGCGAACGCAGTGGCCAGTTGCCGTGTCACTTCAATTCGCGACCAAGTGATCAACCCCTTGACCGTGTTGACCAATTGCGCAATCGGCGCTAATGCCTGGAGCAGCGGAGCTGCAAATGCCTCAAAATAAGGCGTGCGCTGAAAGCCATCGAGCGCTTGCTGTGGATTGCGCAGTACGTCAACGGGCGACACCGGACCAAAAATCGCCTGAAATACTAAGGTGAGCTCATGTGTAGAAGTAAATTGAGACTGTAACGCATTGAAAGGAGTCAAGACATTCTGGATCACAAAGTCTTTCAAACCATCCGCAGTGGAATACTTTTTAATGAGCTCGACCGTGTCTCGAATCTTCTTTATGTAGTCTTGTAACTCAGCTGGCATGGGGTTCTTCACCGTGTCTTCGATGGCCCCCAGCAGCTCGCGACCTCGTGAAATGAGTTCGCCAATTAGATTGACATCGAGTTGGGGCGTAGCAGCGACCTTATTCGAAACGTCTTCCAGTGCAGTCATCCGGCGAGATAGTTCCGGATAGAATTCTGCCAGGGGATCCTGGCTGTCACTCCAAAGTTTTTTAATGTTTTCGTTCGCGGTCGTTTGAACCGTTTCCAGCGCTTTGGACAGTTGAGCCGCCGCGTCTTGAATTTTTTTGGCGGCGTCCCCAAGAACTTCGTTCGAATAGTCTTCTACTTCCTGCAGTTGCGGAGCAAGTTCCATGGCGACAACGCGCACCACGTCCTTGAGCGGGACGATGCCGAGCAACTTTGCATCCCCTAATCCCCCTCCTAAGAATTCAGCCGGGTCGAAACGTCCGGACTCGGCAGCCCCGAAATCGCACAATCTTCGATCGTTAGCGCTCGGCGCCCCATTGGTCGCGGCAAGCGCGCGGTTGCGGGATTTCATAGCAGCAACCGAGCCATTGCCGGCAGTCTTATTTGATTGTGCTTTTGGCCGGCCCCCCACCATCCCTTTCTTTCGAGATACTGCCGCCAGGCGTGCGTTCGGCTGGGCAACTCCCCCCGCACTTTGCCCTTGCCCTGTGAGGTTCAAATCAATTGGCGGACTGTATACGTCCAGAAAAATCTCCGACGGATTTTTTGTCGCATCTAACTCATTCTCGAGGTAAGTCTGGTTGAATCCTGTTTCGATAAGACCTTGGTCGCTACCTAGCAATCGGTTCAAAGACTGCATCTTGATGTATGCAGTATCAACCAAGGGATAGAATGGAGGTTGGTCAGCACCTTCCATCAAT
>DATJYL010000015.1 GCA_035499655.1 Pirellulales bacterium | reverse complement strand
CCGCCGCCGTGAGATTCCACTCGGGCACATTGTTCCGGCACGCCGCTCGGGCCAAAAGCAAACTGACGTCCGCGCCGTCGGCCTTGGTCGGATCGAGCGGCTTGGCAGGATCGGCCTTGTCGTAATCCACCAGCGCGGCGTCGTATTCTTTGAGGGCATCCGCCAATTTCGGCGGCTTTTCCGCCAACAGGCTTTCGCCGACCAGCAGGGCCGCTTGCTTGGCCGTTGACGAACCACCCAAACTGGGCGCGGTTTTCAATTCGTCGGCGCGCTGGCGCACTGTTTTGGTGCGGTCGGCATCGGACAAGTCTTTGTTCAAAATAGCGTTGCGTGTCCAATCGACAATAAACATCGAGCGTTCCGGCAATTTTTGATCTTCCGCCAGTTTCACGGCGTCGCCCAGTGCCGCGTCGGCATCGCCATATTTTTGCAGCACTTGATCGACTTTGCCGAGCCACCAATCAGGTTCCACTGCGTTGGGACTCAACAGTTTGGCTTGCTCCAAATCGGCGATGGCCGCCTGCATTTCTTCCTCCAGCGTGCCGCCCAATGCTTTAGGATCGAGCTTGGTGTCGGCAATTGCCTTATAATAACAGCGGGCGCGGCTGATCAGCGGCATCGGCGAAGATGGATTGTTGTTAATGGCCTGCGTGAAGGCGTCGATGGCCGCCCGATAGTTTTTCTCCGGTTCGTCGCCGACCAGCCAAGCCAAATCTTCCAGCGCGTTGCCCAGGGCGGTGTAGGCATAATCGGGATAGGCTTTTTCCAAGTCGACCGCTTGCTGGGCATTGGTGACCGCTTGATTGAGCAAATCTTTTTTCGCTTTCAAATCGGTGTCGACATTGGCGCGTTCCAATTGGGCCATGCTTAAGTACAACAAGTGCATGGAGCGATCTTTGTCGTCGACCTTCGACTTATCGACCGCCGCTTTGCACTGGGCCAGCGCTTTTTCCAGGTCAGCCGTGCGTGCTTCGGCAGAAGGCTCCTGGCGCGAGCGGTAAATGAGCGCGTGCCCTTGCAGCGCGTAAGCCGCCGGAAAATTGGGATCCAGTTGGCTAGCTTCAGTGGCGTCTTTCAGCGCGCCATCCACGTTGGGCGGAGTGAGCGAAATGCGGGCCACGCCCCGCGTGGTGTAATACTTGGCCACTTTCGGGTTGAGCGTGATGGCGGCGCTGGTCAGCTTTTCGATTTCCGCCTGCTTGTCGGTGAACGGCCATTTGGTGGCTCGTTGATAGTGGCTGACGAATTCCGCCACCGCGGCGTAAAACTTATCGAGCTCCGCTGGCGGCGATTTGACTGCCGCCAAGCCGTCGGCCAGCGCCAGCGCCGGTTGAATCACTTCGGTGTATAACGTCACGGCCTGCGGATCGGCCACCGGAAACTGCTTTTGGAAAAGTTCCACGATGCGCTGGGCCGCTTGCACGCCGGCAAATTGATCGGCGGGCTCATTGCCGTGGGTGCGAAACTCGACGAACAAAATTGGGAAGGCGTCGGCGCCCAATTCCGCGTCGGTCATTTTCGCCAGGCGATTGAGCTGCGCCTGTACGACAGGCAGTTCCGCGATTTTGGGTTTCCAATTCGCCGCCAGGCAAAAGTTCACCCACATTTCGCGCTTGTTCTGCTTCAAATCGAGCTTTTCAATGTCTTCGGAAATCAGCCTCGCGGTATTCATCCATTGAAATACTTCTGCAGCCGTGGCGGTATCGGTAAACGGATTGGAAAGCACCGTCGCCGGATTGTTGGCAATGTCCGCGCGCTTGGCCTGGCCCGCCTCGACCAACATTTTTGCCGCCAAGCCCCGGCGGTACGACGGCGTTAATAGCGCCGGCAAATTCTTGGGCGCCGTGTTGGCCCCATCGCGGTATGCGCCCAACAGCAAATTGGCAATTTGCGCCCAATCGGGCTGCGGGGCCGATCGCAACACCCGCGCTTGCACATACTGCGTGTAATCGTCCGTCGGCTTGGCACGTTCGATCAGCGAAGTTGCTGCCTGGCGATCGGGCGAGCTGGATGCCAACAAACATTCGGCATGAAAGGCGTCGACCGTGCCGTTGGGAGCGAATCCGGCAGCTTCGATTTGATCGAAATCTTGCAGCAGTTGCGGCAATTCCTGCGCTGTGGGCGGATTCGGGAGCCCGGCCTGTTCCACCAACCGCGCGGACAACAAGCGGGCCAAACGCTGCAGGGTGGCTTTGTCGGCGGGATCTAAATCGCGGGCTTTAGTTGTGAGCGAAATGGATGCTTCCAACAACCCGCTATTGGGTGTCAGGGCCAACGCTTCGGCCGCTTCGCACAAACCATTGCGTAAGGCGGGCGTAATTTTTTCTAGCAGACCGGTGCAATCGGCCAGCGCTTTGGCGGCATCGGCGGGCTTGGAAGCCGGATCTCGCAGCGTGATCAACAAACCGGTGGCGGCGACTTCGGATTTCAAATCAGAATCGGCGGGCATTTTTTCCGCCACGGCTTTGAGCGTTCTACGGGCTTCCTCATAGTTTTTGGCATCAAGCGCTGATTTAACTTTGAACATTTGCAACTCGGCGCTGGAGCCTAATTGCTCCAACTTGGAAACCAGCACCGTTGCCTGATCGGCTGGCAACGTGTTCAGCAGCGGCTGAATGTTTTCGGCAATCTGCGTGCGCAAAGTGTCGATACGGCTGTGTTCCCAGGAATTAAGCGCCAGTGCCGCTGGCGGAGGCGCCCCTTTTTCCAACGCCAAATAGGCCAGCAGATCGTCCAGCACTTTGGTCCAATCGGCCGACGTATTAGCCTGCAATCCAGTGGCCAAGACTAACAGCGCGGCGTGCAGCGGTTGATACTCCGGCGGCAAATCCGCTGTTTTGCCCAATTTATTGAGAGTGGCCAGCGTGGCCGCATAATCGCCCTGCTGCAATTGGCAGCGGGCAATGACGAACTGTGCATCGCGGTCGCCGTCAAACCGTTTGAGCAAACTGCGGGCAATATCGAGTGCGCGCGGCGGCTGGCCGTTTTGGAGCTCATCTTGCGCCTGCGCGAGCCAAGCGGCGTGAATTTTGTCGATTTCTTTTTGCTTGTCGTCCGACGTCAGGCCCAGGTCTCCAGAAGCGTCGTCCAGTTCACCCAGGGCGCGAACAAACGACCGCCGCTCCGCCAGCGAATCGATATAACTCAAATAGGCCGTTTTTAGCCGCTTCTGCAAATTTTCTTTTTCGTACGCCGGCAAGGCGCTGGGCGCCTTAGCGAGCAGATCAATGGCGGCGTTGAAATCGCCGTCGTTGATTTTCTTTTGAACGGCCTGAATGTATTGCTGATTGGGATCTGTCGGGGCGGCTTCACTGTCGCCCGGTTTCTGCCCTGCTACGACGGCGCCTTGACCGCCGCCGGAGGTTGCCTCGGGCGCGCTGCCGACCGGTGGTTGACCGCTGCCACTGATTCCTGCACCCGGCGCCTTACCGTCCGATGGCAAATTTCCTCCGACCATCGCCACGGAATTGTTGAGTAGCTTGGGCACGATAACCACGCCGGCCAGCACCGCCGCCGCTAAAAACCCAGTGGCGATCATAGGCAACTTCGACTTCTTCCGGACCGGCAGGCCGATTGCTCCGTCGAAGGTCGGCGCTCCGGCTTCGTACGGCGAAGGTGAAGTCCGCTGCGAGAACATTTCCGAAGGGGTATGCCCGCCCGGGTGTGCGGTGTCGCGGCTGGGATCGACCGGGTGGCGCGTGGGCAAACCGGTTCCGCGCAGTTCCGGCCTAGCCGTCAGCGAATGGCTGGGCGTGGGTCCGCCGGAGTAGGCAGCCTCGCCGGGCCGCAGCGGCAATTCGCCGGTTTGCGCCACGGCATGCCGCAGGGCTAAAATCAAATCGCGCGAAGTAGGCCAGCGATCTTCCGGATTGCTTTCGGTTCCGCGCAGAACCACCAACCGCTCCGGTTCCGGCAAGCGGCTAAAATCCAAATTTCGCATGACGTGCGCTTCCATTACCTGATACGGCGTCATGGTTTCGTCAAAGGGCAGCCGGCCGGTGCGTAACTCCGCGTAGGTTATCGCCAGCGAATACTGATCGCTGGTGGGCGTCACTTTCCCCTTGAAGCTTTCCGGCGCGGCGTAGGCCACGGTCACGGGGGCCATGGAAGTTTTGCGCAGCGTTTCGACCGCCCGGGCCAGGCCGAAATCGCACACCACGGCGGCATCGCCCACCACTAAAATGTTGTGTGGCTTGACGTCGCCGTGGACAATCGGCACGGGGCCTTTGCCCAAATCGTGAATGGGCTTATTCAGAAAATCGATGCCTCGCGCCGCCTGCTCCAAATACTCCAGCAGCTCGGCCACCGGGACGCCGGGCAGGCCTTGCTCGCGGCATTCTTCCAGGCGCTTGTGCAAGCTCATGGAGCCCAATTGCATGGCGATGATTAATTCCACGGGCCGGGCAAAGCGCGTGGTCATGGCGATGTTGGTGGGCTGCGTCGCTGCTTGCTTGGCGTCGGGCAAAAATGCGGTCTCTTGCAAAGAACTGGGCGCGGCTTCGCCCTGCTCGTCGATAATTTGCCCTTCCTCATCTTTCATCCAGAAGGCTTGCAGCGAGATGAGGTTGGGGTGGCGCACTTTTTTCACGACCCGCAGCGAGGTGAATTCTTGAAGGCCTTGCTGGCCGGTGAGATCGATTATTTTGAGAGCGACTTCGGTGCCGCCCGGCGCGTTGGCTTTCCACACCTCGCCGAAACCGCCGGCGCCCAAATGCGACATCAGCCGGTACCCGGCCACGGGTTCATCGCCGACTTTGTAACGATGAAAAGTGTGCGACATGGTTGGCTGCCGTACTGGGGGCAAATTGGCGGTCGCTGGCTTTCAGCCGTCTGCTCAGCCCGGCGTTGAGCTTCCGGGCTAAAAGTGATGGGCGAGCGCGACCGACAAAGACTAGCGTTCATTCTAGCCTAACGGGCCGGCCCCGACGATTCAAGAAAGCTAGCTTTCATCGGTTAATCGCCCGTGGGTCGCTCTGCTGGATTTTCGCGGTACGGCTTGTGCTGCTGAAATAAATCAAGCCGCGTTTTCATGTCGACCTTGGTTTTTTCGTCCGTTTCCAAATCGACGGCCTTTTTTTGCAGTTCCAAGGCCTTGTCAAAATCGCCATTCTCAGCATAGGCGGCGGCCAGCGTGTCGATAATCGCTGCGTCTTTATTGTCGGTTAGCTCCGCCGCCTTTTTGGCTTCTTCCACGGCGGTTTTCCCATCGCGGAATTTATCTTCCGGGCAAGTCGCCAGAATCCAAGCCAACTCGTTGTGGGGTTGTGCCCGATCGGGAGCCAATTTGATAGCTTTTTGAAAATCCGCGATCGCCGCGTGCCATTCCGCATTCCGCACGAAGGCGTCGCCTCGGGCGTCGTAAATGTCCGGATCGTCGGAATCGAGCCACAAGGCGGCAGTAAAATCAGCAATGGCCTGTTTGAAATTTTTTTGTTCCGCATAGGCGTTGCCGCGCAGCACAAACACGGTGGGATTGCGAGGATTAAGCTTCAGAGCCTCGCCGAAATCGGCCATGGCTTTTTCGGTTTCGTGCTGGTCCATGTACAGGCCGGCACGGTACGACAACACTTCCGCCTTCAACGTATCGTCCAAATCTTTGCTGAGCGCCTCGTTGAAATCGGCCAGCGCTTTGTCCGGTTCCTTCCGCTGGCTCCAGATGTAGCCGCGCTTCAAGAGGGCAAAGCCGGGATTGTCGTCGCGCCGCACCACCTCGTTCAGATCGTCAATGGCTTTGTCCCACTCGCGCTTGGCCGCCCAAATGTCAGCCCGATTGATCAGATAACCTGTTTTGTCCGGCTCCAACCGAATCAGGGCCGCTAAATCTTCCAGAGCTAAATCCCAATTTTTCTTCTCCTCGGCCACCGCAGCCCGGGCCTGATGCAACTTTACGTTGTCGGCATCCTGGGCCAGCAGCTTGCTCAGCGGCTCCAAAGCCTCATCCAATGGCACTACGTCGGCGGCATCGACCCAGCCTTGCTTACCGCTGGTCACGCCGAGAAACCCTTGATCGTTCAATTCTTCGACTGCCAGCGGCGTGCCGACTTCCAATTGCTTGACCGGCACATCGTCGACTCGCAGCGGCGTTTCGTGAATGACGATGACCCGGCTGCCAACTTTGTACTTTGCCGATAGCG
>DATJYL010000014.1 GCA_035499655.1 Pirellulales bacterium | reverse complement strand
GCGACAAAGTGGCCGCTGACATTTTCACGATCGCGCTGGCCTTAGCCGTCCGTTGCGTGACGGATTTCTGTCCCACGTCCACCATGCGGCTGGCGCCGTGTTCATCGAAATGAGAAAGTTTATGGCCCATGGCGCTATGATACACCGCGGCAGGGGAGCCGGTAAGGAAGATTGGATCGCTCTTGCCCAGTCGTTGCCAACGGCCTATAACGCGGCTAACAGTAGGGTGTATGGATCGGATTAACTCTCGCTCTGCAAAGCGTTTGCGGCTGGCAGGTCACCATGCACCGCAGGAGCAGAGAGAACTTGGCATTTTCGACGAAACTTCGGCGAACAGCGGAACTGCAAGGGTGTTTTTATCGTCTTAAGTGAGGAGCTTGGAAATGGCCTGCTTGGGAAGGCTCTTCAACCGTGATGATTTGCCGCCAACCGAGAAGCAACCATGAAAATTCGCAACCCGTATCGCGGCCTGACAATGGTGGGAATTATCGCCGCACTGGTGGCTGTTCTGGCGCTTGTCGCCGCGCCGGCCGAGAAGAACTTAAGTGCGGACCGGGCGCGGTGCCAAAAACTTTACGACGACGGCAATTATAAAGACGCTTACGATGGTCTGCGACGTTTGGTGTTAGATCCGGCGGATGAAACGACCTTTGTTCCCGCCGACTTTAATTTGGCAATCACGTGCCTGCAGCAATTAGGCCGGATCGACGAGAGCGACGAGTTCCGCGAAGCAGCGATTAAAGCGCATTCGCAAAATTGGCGGCTGTTGCAAGCGGCGGCCGACAGCGATTTGAACGGCGTCCATTATGGCTTCATCATTGCGGGAAAGTTCTCGCGGGGACCACACCGTGGCGGCGGCGAAGCGGTGAACTCGGCCCAGCGCGACCGGGTTCGAGCCCTGCAATTGATGGCACAGGCCATGCCCCTGGTGAAAGCCGAAACGCACAAAACCGAAGTTGCGGATTATTGGTTCGCACTAGCCAGGATGCTGTTGAGCAACCGCGATTTCAATCAGGCCTGGCGCTTGGGCTATTTGACCAATCTGGACGAATTGCCCGACTACGATCAGGGATGGTTTAACGACGCTGGCGCCAAAGGAGCGCCCGTCGACAGCGATGGAAATCCAATTTTCTATCACGAGCCGAAAAATTGGGAATCTTCCCAAACCGACGGCGAGCGTTGGCGCTGGGCGCTCGCACAGGCGGCGGAGAACGACCCGCATCGACAAAACGAGGCGCGCTATGAATTGGCCGAGTTTTTGCAAAGCCAGTTCGGCGTGCAAACCATGGCCTACTTCGGCACGTTTTTTACCGACCAGCAGGATAGTGACACGTCGGCCGCTGAGACTGCCAGCAGCTCCGGCCCGGCCGATGCGGACAAAAACAAATCCGAGGGCACGGCTAAAGAAAACCAAAACGAGGCCAAAAACGGCGGCGAGAAAGAAAAGCCGGCGCCTTGGGCACTGAATACTTTGGGTGAAGACGAGACTATCGCTCGGCTTGCCAACGGCATTCGGCGGTTCAAATTGCCGGAGGAGTTTAATTTCATCCGCATTTATCGGCAGATTGCTGACGAGCCGCAAACCGGACACGGCGAGGACGCGCTGGGGCAATTGGCGCAAATCTTCGAGAACCGTAAGCAATATCCGCAAGCGGCCGATTGGTGGCAGCGGAGCATCAAAGAATATGGCCCCGGCGGCAACGATTTTAAGAAGCAACGGCTCCAGCAAATCGTGGGAAATTGGGGGCGATTTGAGCCGGTCATGTCGCAGGCCGCCGGCCAGGGTGCCACGATCGACTTTCGTTACCGCAACGGCGCGAAAGTCAGCTTCGAAGCACACGAGATTAACATCGCCAAGTTGTTGGCGGACGTGAAGACGTATCTCAAATCGAATCCCGGCCAGATCGATTGGCAAAAGTTAAACATTGCCGATTTGGGCTTGCGGCTTGTGCAACAGAACGAAGAGCAGTACCTGGGGCCCAGCGTAGCCCAATGGGATTTGGCGCTGCAGCCGCGGCCGGAGCATTTTGATCGGCGAATTACGGTCACGACTCCGTTGCAAAAGGCCGGCGCATACTTGCTCACGGCGAAAATGGCCGATGGGAACACCAGCGATGTGATCATTTGGCTGGAAGATACAGCCATCGTGAAGAAACCGCTTTCCGGCGCCACGTTTTATTACGTGGCTGATTCGCAAAGCGGCGCGCCCATTGGGAAGGCTAATCTGGAATTTTTTGGATACCGGCAGCGGTCGGTTGGGCAGAATCAGTTCACGATTGACACCCGAGATTTCGCCGAACAGACCGACTCCGACGGACAAGTGGTCGTCGCGCCCAAGGATGAGGACGAGCAGTTTCAATGGGTGATTATGGCCACCACGGCCGATGGACGGCTGGCTTATTTAGGGTTCACCGGCGTGTGGAACGGCAGGCCGGACGACGTGGAATACAACGAGACCAAGGTTTACACCATCACCGACCGGCCTGTCTATCGCCCGGGTCAAAAAGTGCATTACAAATTTTGGGTGCGGCATGCGCAATACGATCAGGACGACAAATCGGACTTCGCCAATCAGACGTTCAACATCGAGATTCACAACCCCAAGGGGGAAAAAGTTCTGACGAAGGCAGCGACGGCCGACAACTATGGTGGCGTTGAGGGAGATTTCGATTTAGCCGCCGATGCCACCTTGGGAGTGTATCAACTGTATGTGGTGAACTTTGGGGGCGGGAGCTTTCGCGTCGAAGAGTACAAAAAACCGGAATTTGAAGTCACCGTCGAGGCGCCGACCCAACCCGTCATGCTGGGCGAGAAAATCAAAGCCAGCGTGCAAGCGAAATACTATTTTGGCTCGCCCGTGACCGACGCCAAAGTGAAGTACAAAATCGTGCGCTCCAGCTACAACGGGCAGTGGTATCCAGTGGGACATTGGGATTGGCTTTACGGCCCAGGATATTGGTGGTTTGCCGACGATTACCCGTGGTATCCGGGCTGGCGGCAATGGGGATGCCCGAGGCCGGTGAGCATGTGGTGGGGTTTCAACGTTCAGCAGCCACCGGAAGTGGTGGAAGAAGGAGAGACGGCGATCGGCCCCGACGGCAAGGTCGAGTTGGAAATCGATACTGCCGTGGCCAAGCTCATCCATCCTGATCAGGACCACCGTTACGCCATTACGGCGGAAGTCGTGGATGCGTCGCGCCGCACCATCGTGGGCCAAGGGAGCGTGCTGGTAGCCCGCAAGCCGTTCCGTGTGTACGCCTGGGTTGACCGCGGTTTTTATCGAATGGGCGATACCATACACGCCGAATTTCAAGCGCAAACCTTGGATCAAAAACCGGTGCATGGCAAGGGCGTGGTCAATCTCTACCAGGTGGTCTATACGGACGGTAAACCGCAGGAAACGCTGGTGCGAAGTTGGGAACAATTGGATCCGGATGAGCACGGGCATGCTTCGCTGGAGATGAATGCTTCGGCGGCGGGGCAGTATCGATTGTCTTATCACGTCACCGATGAGCAGCAACACACGATCGAAGGAGGTTATTTGTTTTCGATTGTCGGCGAAGGATTCGACAGCCGTAATTTCCGCTTCAACGATTTGGAATTGATTGCCGATCAGCGCGAATACAAACCTGGTGAAAATGTGAACCTGATGGTCGACACGAATCGACCCAACAGCACGGTGTTGTTGTTCTTGCGGCCCACCAATGGCGTGTATTCCAAGCCCAAGGTGTTGCGGTTGAGCGGAAAATCTGCCGTGGAGGAAATTGCCGTCGTCAAGAAAGACATGCCCAACTTTTTTGTCGAGGCGGTGACGATTGCGGGTGGAAAGCTGTACGACGAAGTGAAGGAAATTGTCGTGCCGCCGGAAAGCCGAGTGCTGGATGTGGCAGTGGTTCCATCGAGCGAAATCTTCAAACCGGGGGAAAAGGCCACGGTCAACGTCAAACTCACGGACAGCGCGGGAAAGCCATTTTCCGGTTCCGCCGTGGTGGCCATTTACGATAAAGCGGTGGAGTACATTTCCGGCGGGAGCAATGTGGAAGATATCAAGGCATTTTTCTGGAAATGGCGGCGGTCGCATTACCCGCAAAACGAAACCAATTTAATGCGTCAGTTTTGGGATTTAGTGCCGCCCGGACAGCAAGCGATGTCGAATTTAGGAGTGTTTGGCGAAACGGCGACAGACGAAGCCGAGATGCCGCAGACCGCGCTCTTGCACAATCGCAGTGGAGGCGGTGGAGCGGTGGGATTTGACGGGAATTTAATGAAATCTGCTGCGGCTCCGGCGGCGCCGCCGCTCATGTTTGGCGCAGCCGCGAAGGCGGACACAGGACTCACAACTCCGAGCGCTGGTGAAGGCGGCACTTCCTTAGTCGAGCCCACGGTGCGGACAAATTTTGCCGACACGGCACTGTGGGCCGGCGAACTTGCGACCGATGAAAACGGCGCCGCACAAGTCTCGCTGGTCATGCCGGAGAATTTGACCACCTGGAAAGTGCGGGCCTGGGGAATGGGGCACGGCACCAAAGTGGGCGAAGGCGAGGCGGAAGTCGTCACCCGAAAAAATATCATCGTGCGGCCGGAAGGGCCGCGCTTTTTCGTCGAAAAGGATCAGGCCGTCTTGTCGGCGGTGGTTCACAATTATCTGAAAACCGCCAAACAGGTAACGGTGGCCTTGGAACTGGACGGCAAATGCCTGACGTCGCTGGCCGACAACACGCGGCAGGTGGAAGTGCCCAGCGATGGCGACGTGCGGATCGATTGGCTGGTGAAAGTGGACCACGAAGGAGAGGCCATTATCCGGATGAAGGCGCTTACCGACGAAGAATCGGACGCGGTGGAGCAACGATTTCCGGTCTACGTTCACGGGATGCTGAAGACCGAAAGTTTTTCCGGCGCGCTGCGAGCTGACGAGAACGAGGGAAAAATCTCTTTCCGCGTGCCCGCTGAGCGGCGCATTCACCAATCGCGGCTGGAAGTGCGGTACTCGCCCACGCTGGCTGGAGCCATGGTCGACGCGCTTCCGTATCTGGTCGATTATCCGTACGGCTGCACCGAGCAAACATTGAACCGTTTTCTGCCGACGGTAATCACGCAACATATTTTGATCAACATGGGATTGGATTTGAAGAAAATTCAACAACAGCAGACGAACCTGAACGCGCAAGAAATTGGCAGCGATGTTCAGCGGGCGGCCGATTGGAAGCAGCGAGATCACAATCCGGTGTTCGACCAGGCGGAAGTCGACCGAATGGTGAAAGACGGCGTGCAAGCGCTGACGCAAATGCAGCTTTCCGACGGCGGCTGGGGATGGTTCAGCGGCTGGGGGGAGCAAAGTTATCCCCATACCACGGCGTTGGTGGTGCATGGCTTGCAAGTGGCAAAAGACAACGACGTGGCACTCGTGCCGGGTGTTTTGGAGCGTGGGATCGCCTGGCTGAAAAATTATCAGGCTCGACAAGTGCAAATGCTAAAGAATGCGTTGATACAACCCCAGCCGGCAGACCCCTACAAGCCGGCGGCCGACAACCTCGACGCGCTGGTGTACATGGTGTTGGGCGACGCAGGCATAACCGACGACGACATGCGCGGCTTCTTGTATCGAGACCGGACCAAACTTTCGGTTTATGCCAAGGCGATGTTCGGGCTTGCGCTGGAGAAGCAGGGACACAAAGACCAACTCGACATGCTGCTGGAAAACCTGCGGCAGTTTGTGGTCGAAGATAACGAGAACCAGACGGCTTATCTCAAGCAGCCGGAGAACAATTATTGGTGGTTCTGGTACGGCAGTGATACGGAGGCCAACGCTTACTATCTCAAGCTGCTGGCGAAGACGGACCCGAAGGGGCCACTGGCTTCGCGTCTGGTGAAGTATTTGCTAAATAACCGCAAGCACGCCACGTATTGGAACAGCACGCGGGATACCTCGCTGGCGATTGAAGCCTTGGCCGATTATCTGAAGGCCAGCGGCGAAAATCAGCCGGATATGACGGTCGAAGTATGGCTGGACGGCAAGCAGCAAAAAGAAGTGAAAATCACTCCGGCCGATTTATTCACGTTCGACAACAAATTTGTCCTGGAAGGGGACGCGGTTGAAACGGGCGTCCATCAATTGGAGCTGCGGAAGAAGGGCAATGGCCCGCTGTACTACAATGCTTACCTTACCAACTTCACGCTGGAAGACCCGATTACGGCGGCCGGGCTGGAAGTGAAGGTCAATCGGAAGTATTACAAGCTAACGCCGGTGGATCAGACGGTAAAAGTATCGGGAAGTCGCGGGCAGGCCGTTGATCAGAAAGTGGAAAAGTACGAGCGCGAGGAACTGCCAAACTTGGCTACGGTTAAAAGCGGCGATTTGGTGGAAATTGAATTGGAAATCGACAGCAAAAACGATTACGAGTATGTGATGTTCGAGGACATGAAGGCCGCCGGTTTCGAGCCGGTCGAGGTGCGCAGCGGCTACAATGGCAATTCCTTAGGCGCCTATATGGAACTACGCGACAATCGGGTAACGTTCTTCGTACGTTGGCTAGCCCGCGGAAAACATTCGGTCAGTTACCGCCTGCGTGCGGAAGTCCCCGGTCAATTCAGCGCCTTGCCGGCCACCGCCAGCGCGATGTATGCCCCCGAACTTAAGGGCAACAGCGATGAAATGAAGCTGAAAATCAGCGATTAACGTCTGAGGGACCCCACAGCACTCGCTAAGCTGGCATTTCTGTCCGCCCATGATCGGACATTTGGGTAGAATGCACTTGATATGCAGCGGTCATTTTGTGCACGGGTAGCGAAATTGGCGGGCTCGGCATATTGCTAAGTGTAGTTTTGGGCTTTCTAACGAAACTTCCGAGTGCCCGCAGAGGTTTATTCTGTGTGAGTATAGCGGCTCGAAGATTGGGTAGAATTCGATTAAACTAAGGTGCTATAAGTAGCCATCTAACCACAGCCGTCACGAGGGTTAGCACTCTATGGGAAGCCGGTGGTTCAACATTGCCGTGGTGTTGGTGTGGTTGAGCACCGGCACGTGGCTATTAGTAGCCAAAATTGTGCCGCCGCTGCGGCGCGGGGAACCGCCGAATTATCGCTCCATGTACAGCCTGCAAGCCACGGACGAGGGTGCGCATGCAGCCTGGGATATGTCGCTGAATGGCAAATCGTTGGGTTACGCCGTCATTTCGCTGCAAAAAAGAAACGGCGATAACACCGAGTTGGAAAGCCGAATTCGATTCGAGCACGTTCCACTGGAAGAGCTATCGCCGGCTTGGATGCGGGCCCTGGTGCACACCGCCTTTCCGCCGAGCGACAATTTGCAGATGGTTGTGGAGAGTCGTTTGACCATTGATAAACTAGGATATTTGAGCGAGTTCACTTCGGTTCTGCGGATTGAAAGCCTTCAGGATGTCATTCGGATTCATGGCACCGTGAACGGAACGCTGCTCAAAATCGTGGTGAGATCGGGGAGGGTGGAATATCCGTTTGATACCTACCTGCCCAGCGACGCACTGGTGTCAGACGAATTGTCGCCCCAGTTATGCCTGACAGGCTTGCGAGTCGGGCAGGAGTGGACCGTCCCCGTGTTCAGTCCCTTGCGGCCGCCGAATAATCCGGTCGAGGTGTTGCAAGCTCGAGTCGAACGGCGCGAAGTGTTGATGTGGAACGGCCAGGGGGTGCCGGTTGATATTGTGGAATACCGGGCCGATTCCGGCTCGGCGCTTTCTTCGACTAGTCAACCACGGGCGAAACTGTGGGTACGTGACGACGGGGCCGTGTTGAAACAGCAAGTATCGATATTGGGTTCGGATTTGGTTTTCCTGCGATTCTCGCCGGAACGTGCTGACGAATTGGCGGCGCGGAACAAATCTGAGGAGGCCGAATACCCGTGGCTGCGGCGTAATCGCTGGTCCAATGGCGGTTTTTATCCGCAGAATTCCGAAACGAATTCCGAGCGTCCTGTTTCGAATTCCAGCCCCGCAGCCACAGACACTGATGCCGCGGAAGTTACCCCCAGTCCGCAACCCTGAACGCTGATCGAGCTGCTTGCTAGAGTGTTGCCCAACCAAGTTTCGCCGCAAATCTATCGATGATCGAATTCAATCAGGTTGTCCGGAACTATGGCCCCAAAATGGCGGTCGACCATTTAACGCTAGCCATTCCGCCGGGAGAATTATTTGCACTTTTGGGTCCAAACGGGGCAGGCAAAACGACGAGCATCAAAATGCTGGTTGGATTGCTGCGGCCGACGGCCGGAACTGTCCACATTTGCAACTATGACGTGGTTCGTGAAACCCGACAGGCCAATCGCTGTTTGGGCTATGTGCCTGAAGAGCCCTATTTGTACGAGAAACTTTCGGGCCGGGAATTTCTGCAATTCATTGCCGATTTATACGGGTTAGGTCGAGAAGAAGCCGCCACCCGGATGGCGCGGGAAATTCAGAATTTTAGCCTGGCGGAATTTGTGGACCAAATGACCGAAAGCTATTCGCACGGGATGAAGCAACGACTGGTGTTTGCGGCGGCATTGTTGCACGATCCGGCGGTGTTGGTGCTGGATGAACCCATGGTCGGGTTAGACCCGCGCAGTATGCGGTTGGTGAAAGATTTGCTTCGGGAACGGGCCGACGCCGGGATGACAATATTTATGTCCACGCATACGTTAGGATTGGCGGAGGAAATCGCCGATCGCATCGGGATTGTCGATCGCGGCAAGTTGCGTTTTCTGGGCACGGTCGACCAATTGCGCCAACAATTGGCACAGGAACACACCAGCCTGGAGCGGATGTACCTGGATTTGACCGCGACCGCGGAAGAGGCGGCGGCGCGCGAATCGACCTGAGTTGGTGTGACCGCGGAGCGTGCTATGACCAGGGTTCTTTACAGCGACTTCATTCCGCCTGTCGGCGGATTGCTTTCCGAGCAGAACGAATCGCACGTTTTCTGGCGGTTGCGCGGGCGCTCCGCGTTGTCGACCTTGCGCTGGATGTTGTCTTCAGCTCGGTTGCGGATGTCGTTGGTGGGCTCGCTGAGCTTGTTTTTCTGGTGTGGATTGTTCGTGCTGTTTTATCAGGGTTTTAATTTTTTATCGTCGCCTTCCATCCATACCAATGTCATCGAGCCGTTATACAACGCCTTTTTTTTGGCATTGATGTTGATGCTGGTATTTTCTTCGGGCATCATTTTGTACAACGCGTTGTTTAATTCGGATGAAGTGGCGTTTCTAATGACTACGCCCGCCCGAGCACATCGCATTTATCAGCATAAATTTCAAGAAGCGGTGTGGTTTAGCAGTTGGGGCTTCGTGCTGTTGGGCAGCCCTACCTTGGTGGCCTACGGCGTCGCGACCGCGGCTCCGTGGTATTACTTCGCGCTGCTCTTGCCGTTTGTGATTGCGTTTGTGCATATTCCGGCCGCCCTCGGGGGAATTTTGTGCTTGTTGATTGTCAATCGGCTCCCCTCGATTCGCGTGCATGCTTTGGTGCTCAGTTTAGTGTCGGCTGTGCTTGCGTTGTCGTGGCTAGTATGGACGATTTTTAGTGGCACGGAAAACAAATTGATGTCGCCGGAGTGGTTTCAGGAAATGTTCTCTCGCTTGCAATTTACCGAGCAGCGGTTACTGCCCAGTTGGTGGCTGAGCACCGGTTTGTTGGAAGCCGCGAGGCCCATGTCGCTGGTGCCCCTGCGCGATCCACCCTGGGCCCAAAGTCTGATGTACTTGGCGCTGTTGGTGTCCAACGCCATGTTTTTCAATCTGGTGGGCGTATGGTTGGCCGGCAAAGTGTACCGCGCCAGCTATAGCCGGTTGTATGACGAACCGACTCAGCGGCGCCACGCCAGTACCTGGTGGTTGGACGGCGCGCTGGGCCATTGTTTAATTTTCTTGCCCCGGGATGTCCGAATGCTCTTGGTGAAAGATTTCCGTTTGTTCCGTCGCGATCCGGTGCAGTGGTCGCAATTCATCATTTCTTTCGGACTGCTGGGGTTATATGTCGTCAATATCCGCCGATTAAGCTATATTCCGAATTACTCAGCGATGATTGGATTTTTGAATTTGGCCGTGGTGGGCT
>DATJYL010000013.1 GCA_035499655.1 Pirellulales bacterium | reverse complement strand
TGGGACCGAAACCCACTCGTCCATCAGGCCTTCCTCACCCTTGCCGCAGCGATCATCTGTTATCGTACTTGGCTTAATGAAAGCTAGTTTTGTCCGGTGGCTCTTAGGCAAATTGACAAAGCTGGAAGCATGTGGGGTTTTGTCGCCGTTGGGACGGCATCCCAAAGGACGATTGGTTGAGGAACGTGTTTACTGCGTGGGCCACAATTGGTGTAGCAACTGCACTAATTCGGTGAGCAACGAGAGCCATGTGTCCCAATCGATCGCCAGTGCAGTTGGAGCGCGACTGCTTGATTGTCGGCAGACACTCGCGGGAGTTGGTGATGGCGTGGGCTCGATAAAACTTTCCAAATACTGGCCGACCGCCAACACGAGATTCAACAGTTGCGGGTTGTTTTGGATGGCTTGCAACCAAGTAAACCATTTCGGATCCAGTCCGAGTGTGGTTGCCAAGTTCAACAGCAGTTCGAGCGCACTTTGCAGTTGGCTGGGGGAAGTGAACGGATCGGACAAGTCGCGGAACGAAGCCAGGGCATTCAGCAATTCGCGCAGTAGGGCGAGGTTTGGCAACGTCAATGTTCTTGTGCTGTTTGATTGATTCACGGCAGGCCTTTCAAAAAATGAGAGGAAAGATGGACAGGTTACAGTTCTTCAGGAGTCGGAGGTTGTGAATGGTTGTTGTGTGAAGCGAGCTTGTTCACCGCCCGCACGATTGCAGCGGCATCGTCTTGGCGCGCGAGGCGCTGGCTGGCCATCTCGCGCAAAAACTCATCGCGATCGATTCTGTGTTCGCTGCGTTGGGCAGCCAATTCGCAGCGAAAGTGTTGAACCAACTGGGGAATGGTTTTCGTGGCGGTGTACCAGGTGTACCATCCGAGGACCGCCGTGGCGGTAAGGTTGCTAAGCTCCGCGACCGGCGGCTGAGCGGCCAGCGCCAAGACAGCGGCGACGGCAAACAACGGACCGAGGAGCAGTTTCATGATGGGGACCGGTATTTGTGAATTTCTTGGAGAGAAAGAATGTATTGCGAGAAATGTCGAATTGGATTTGGCATGCGCATGAAAATAGCCCACAACCGGAGGCGTCCGGCGGCGGGCTCGGTGTGATACCTGTTACGAATTCAGTAACAAATTAACGGGGAAGCAAGGCAAGTAGTGATCGTGCGTACAGTATGATAGCGGAAGAAGTGGCTCAATTTCAAGAGCGTGGGCCAGCAGCCGCAAAGAGTTTTGGCTGTGTGCCGTGAGAAGTGATCGCTGCGACGACCATACATTTTGGGAAATTAACGGGAAGGGACCGCATCAGTCTTTCCGGCAAGCCGCCCGGGGGATCCGCCTTCGTAAGCGCTAAATTCGGCCCAGACTGGAAAGTGGTCGGATACTTCCAAAGCCTGGTTCAACGTGAGATTGAACTGGCGCATGATGTCGAAGACTCCGGCATGGCCGGTGAATTCCACGGTTGCCGTGCGATCGAAGATGATGTTGTCGTAGGTTTTGGTGCCGCGGGTATTTGTCGGCACTCCGGAAATTACCCAACTGATGTTCGGGATTTGTTTAAGCAGGCCGAATTTTTTTTCGTCGCCGTTGAGATCACCCATCAAAATAATATCGTCTTCTCCGCGGCCGTCGTTGCGCACGGCCCTGTAAACTTGCGCCAGGGCGTTGATTTCCGCTTCGGCCTCATCCGGCTCGGTGTGTATATCGATCAAGGTAAACGTAAATGCCTGGGCGGGGGGCGGACCTCGTGCGCGGAACGAGGCTACCAGAGGAGGGCGTTGGAATAAATCATCCTTGTCATTGACGGTGTAAATGGAACTCCGATCGACTTCCAGCGTTTGGGTGTCGAACACCATGGCGTACTGTTCTTTGCTATTGGTGCGCCCGAGGCGCGGTCCGATGACGAAATCGTAGTGCCGCCCCGTGGAGTTAATCAGGTCGATGAAGCGGGGCAGGATGTCGTCGGTGTTGGAGCGGACTTCCTGGATGTTTACTAAATCGAATTTTCGCACGGTCTCCGCCAGCACCTGCATCACTTCGGGCTTTTCGAGTTTAGTGCGGCCGAAGACTTGGATATTAAATGTGGCCAGCCGAAGCGTGCTGGAGTTGGTCGCCGGCACCGAAGCATAACTGTCGTCATTGGGGCTATAAGCGGTTGTTTGTGGACGTGGTTTGACAGAGATTTTGTCTATGCCATCCACTTGAAACCGTTGAAGGAACCAATAGCCGCCATACAACAGGGCAGTGAGCAGCAGCATGGAAACATGGCGACGACGCATTGATTTCTCCCAGGGGAGCGGGACGTTCAACGTGGAAGCACACAAGGCAAATCGATTTCAAGCCGATGCAAACGGCAAAGCGTCATCGGCAATCGTCGTACTCGCCGGGGCTGTTAAGATAGCGAGACGACAAAAACCGCTCCAGGGCAGTTATGTTATCGTTGCGCTTCGCGGACCAAGTGGCCAATTTCCGGAAGGATTAGTTTTTCCATGGCCAATCGCACTGCGGCGGTGGAACCAGGCATTGCTAGCACGACGGTGCGCTCGATGAGGCCGCCGATGGCTCGGCTGAGCATTGCGGCGGCGCCGATCTCTTGGTAGCTCAACATTCGGAAAATCTCGCCAAAGCCGGGCAAAGTTTTGGTAAGGAGACCACTGAGTGTTTCGAAGGTTTGGTCGCGGCTGCCAACACCAGTTCCGCCAGTCAGCAAAATTGCATCCAACTTAGAAAGCTGCCGAAACCGGGAAATGGTTTCACTAATTATGTGTGGCTCGTCGGGCACGATTTCCCAAGCCACGACCTGATGGCCTGCCTGTTTCAACGAGTCGACGATGGCTTTGCCGCTGGTATCGTTTTCCTGCGTGCGAGTATCGCTGATGGTAATAACCGCGGCGAAGACGTGCAGCGGCGCTTGAGCGCGATGTTCTTGAACCGATGCGGAAGACATAGCGATTGAATATCAGATGATCGAGGAACGGACCACGGTGCAGCCGCTGCAGTATGTTAGGTTAAATTCAATTTGCAAGCTGGAAACAGCCCCGCAAGCGGCATTTGAGCACAAGTGGCCTGTGGCGGCACGTGAGATTATACTTAAGAGTGGCTCAATTCTGGAACTGGCGCGACCATTTCCATGATTCAATCAGGGCAAACAGCTGCCATGGCTGAGATTATTCGACCAGTTTTCGCCTCCTTTGGAATTGCTTTGGCCTTCACGGTTGGTGTGGGGCGGGCAGATATTTTCGAGTTGAGCAATGGAGGGCAAATAACTGGCGAGCTGACCAATCGTGAGGAAACTCCCCGGCAAAAGTATGTGATTCAGACTCCAGACGGGTCAACTTTCACGTTTGAACGCGCGCAAATCAAGAAGATTACCGCACAAAGCCCGGTAGAGTTGGAGTACGAAAACATTCGCCCGACATTTGCAGATACCGCTGACGGCCAATGGCAGTTGGCCGAGTGGTGTCGTGAAAAATCGTACACGAAGGGTCGACAGACGGCGCTGGAGCGAGTGCTGCAACTTGACCCGGAAAATAAGCAGGCGCACATGGCGTTGGGATACAGCCAGGTTGACGGCCGGTGGGTACAGCAAGACCAAGCGATGCAGGAACAGGGACGCGTCCGTTACATGGGGCAATGGGTGTTTCCGCAAGAAAAAGAATTGCTCGAACAAAAGCGCAAGGACGAATTGGCGGAGAAGCAGTGGTTTATAACTTTGAAGCGATGGCGAGGGGGGTTAGACGATCCCACCAAAGCCGATGAAGTGCACGATGAATTAACCAAACTCAACGATCCGACGGCTGTTCCAGCACTGGTACAAGCACTCGATTCAGAGCGCAGCCGACAAGCGCGGGTGTGGTTTTTGGAAGCGCTAGGCAGGATTGGAACCCCGGATGCAGTGAAGGCCATCGTGGAGCATTCTTTGGGGGACTCAGATGATGAGTTGCGCTTAACGTGCTTCGATCAACTTACGGGCAATGCAGCACACTTGGCCGTGCCGTTGTATGCGGCAGACTTGAAAAGCAAGGACAATGTGCGAGTGAACCGCGCGGGCTATGCCTTGGGAAAGCTGGGGGACAAAACGGCTATTTTGCCGCTGATTGATGCGTTGGTTACGACCCACACATTTACGATCGACGAGGGTTCGAGCAATCCAGGACAAATCAGTGCGGGATTCTCGCCGACGGGCGGAGGCGGCATGACAATGGGTTCCGCTCCCAAGCGGATCCGGCGCGAGATGACCAATCAGCAGGTGCTGGACGCATTGATTTCCCTGACCGGCGGCGTCAATTACGGTTTCGATAAAGGGGCATGGCGGAAGTGGTACGCTTCCGAGAAAAAGCCGACAAATGTGGACACGCGGCGGACAGAGTAAGCGGTGCTATTCTGCGAGGGCTGCCGGGTTGAGCCCCACGGCAACAATACTGCACGCCTGCACGGTGTTGAGTCCCAACGAACGGGCTTTTTCCACCACTAGCGGGCTGTCGCTTCCCGGGTTAAGCCATAATTCGTCACAACCGCGGGCAGCGATTTCGTCGAGCATTTCTAGACCAATTGCCGGCGGGAGGTAAATGCTGATGCGGTCTAGTTTTCCGGCCGGCAGCTCCGCCAAAGAGCGATAGACTTTGAGACCTTCGATTTCGCCACCTTTGGGGTTCACCGGATATACCGTGTAACCCATTTGCCGGTGTGCGCGGACGGATTTATTGCCGAATTTTGAACGGTCTGAACTGGCACCAAGAATTGCAACGGTGGGCATGGTGGCGGAATGGGGTTTTAACACAGGCTGGCAATCGTCCATTATCGAATCCAGCAACGACCGACGATGGAAAAGTCGTTAGGCAGCTTGGTCCACGGCGGACACGTTCGGCTTGCGTTTGGTAAAAGACCATTGTCCGAGCACTGAAAGGGCGACGCGGTCTTCCAAGTTCGGCCGGAAAATGGTCAACAAGGTCAGCGGTAAATACCAAGCCAGCAGTTGGCCTCCGCCCAAGGCATGCCAAAACTGCGTGCCGAGCATCACCGCGGCAGAACAACTCATTAAAGTGCCGAGATTTTTTTGGGCAGGCCAGATCGTCATGGTAATGCACATGGCGACAAATGCCGCGAGCACGGGAATTCGGTACACAGGATCATTGAAACTGAGTCTCCAAAAACCCTTCAAGTTTTCCATGCGGGGTAAGATCCAACCGAACATTTGTCGCAGGTTTGCAGAAAACGATGTGCCGTAGGGATGCATGTATAAAATGATCACGAGCAAAACCAACATTGCAGCCACGCCTACGGCAAACCGTTTGCCGCCGCGTTTCCAATAAAAACTGCACCAAAGCGGGAGCAGAAAAATTGGATAGTAGAACATTCCGATGGCCAAACCCAACAGAATTCCCGAAATCAACGGTCGGCGATACATCGCTACTGCCCAAACCAGCAAAGCGGCCAACGATACATGGTAGACCTGACCGATGTGTGCCGACGAATCCATGTAGTGGCCGGTAAGAATGGCCGTGTAAGGGAGCAGTAAATATAACACGGCTGCAGCGATGCCCGTTTTGATGTTGTCGAAATGCCGATAGCCAATCAGCACCAGGCCAATAATGATCGCCAAATAGGAAAAGATGGCAACGGTCCTGGCGGTCGCCAGCTTCAGCGAATTTTGAGATTCCTCCGCGAGCGTTGAATTGGCAGATTCGGATTGATGATTGGCTTGGAAAACAAAACGAGTGGGCAACTGGAAAATTTCGAATACCCAAGGATATCCTGGCCCGTAGAGAACTAATGGTTCCTCAGCAGCGGGATTTTCTGTTTTTTCACGATCGGCTTGGGGTTGAGATAGCGCCGGGTTTTCACTCGTCGAGGCAGCGGGTACATCCGCAGCAGGTTTTGAGTCAGGGCTCTCGGTGGATCGATTGGTGGCCACATTTGCCATCAGGAAGATTAACAACGATAAACCGAGGAAGGTAAGCCCACCCACGGAAAGATTCGGCTCCAGAAGAGGTCGCCTGACCATCATAGGATCCAATAACATGCGCACAAGGAATAGGCCGCCAATCACAAACAGCCAGATGTAACCAGTTTGTTCGTGGGCGGGAGACCCTTTTTCTTGTCCGTAGATGACAAAGAGCAAGCCGGGAGCCAGAAGAATCAGGCCGATTAAATCAAGATTCCGTACGCTCCAGAGGCGATTGAACTTGAAGAACAACGAAATGATCAGCAAGGACGACAGGTAGACCCATGTCGTCGGACTGACTCTTTCGTAATAAAGCAGAAAATTGCTCATGGTCGGCAATCCGACAATTGGAGCTCGGTTTTTACGCCTGAGCTAACCGTGCCATAAGCTATTTCAAAATAGGAGAACCAGCTAAAGGAGTACGGTGGCAAGGGCACGATTGTATATTAGGATTCCGCTATTAAGAAAGTAGAATACGCCGTTTCTTCGAGTTTGCAAGCCCTGTTCCGGATGGAAGTTACGACTATGAGTCGCACTATCTGATCGCCTTGCAAGACCGGGCCAGAGGGCTAAAGGTAGTTTGTCGCCAAGAAGTGGAGCAGGGTCACAAGCGATTCGGTTGAAATCATTGGGCAAGCCTAATGAAATTGAAGAGGGGGCGACTGCCATGAAAATCACGGTTGTTGCCACAACCGAAGCGTGGCGCAACACGGATTCAAGAAGAAATTCGGATGACGACCTGTGAAGCCATCGAGGAAGAGGCGTCTGTGCCTCGAAAGGTACCGGTCGTGGGAGCCGCCGCTAGAGGAACCAATCCTGAAGCGATGGCGACGTGATGATCGGCCACGGCCACCCCTTGGCCAGGATCAAATCCGCGCCAGCCAGCGCCGGGTAAAAAGACCTCCGACCAGGCATGCAAATACCGGTCACCATTATTTTCAGAAAGTGACTGATAACCGCTTACAAACCGGGAAGCAAGTCCTGCGCAACGGCAAGCTTCGCAGAACAACACAGCGAAATCACGGCAGGAACCCTGACGTGTTTGCAACGTTGTTTCGGCAGGAAATGGATCACCCTGCAAGCGGATGGTTTTTCGGCAGTTTTTGCTAATCCAACCGGCTAATGCCATTAAAAATGGAACCGTTTGGCAATTGGTTTCTGCCAGAATTTGTTCAGCGAAGTGCGCCACAGAACTGTCGCCTGCTGGGGCGGCGGTGCGATAAGGGTATAAAGCGGCGTCGATTTCCGGGGGATATCGAATGGGCAGTTCTACTGCGGCGTTATCTAGCAAATAGTCGAAAGGATTTGTACGAGTGATTTCCACGACGCTGTTAACGGTAAGCGACAACATGCAGGTGGGGCTGTTGAACCAACATTGCGTGGCCATGTTGCCTTCCACGTCAAGGTATTCGCATATTCCCGCGGGTTGCGGCTCCACAGAAAGTTGGTACCGGAGCAAGCGTTGCGAAACATCTTCTCGAGGACGCAGTCGCACGGTGAAAGGATCGCAAAAAACCGTTCGGCTATAGTTGTAACGGGTGGTGTGTTTAATGTGGAACAGCATCGGGGCCACAGAACGACGGGAATCGGAATTGGTATCGTGACAAGCTAAACAGCAGCGAGCGGCTTTGCAGTTGAGCTTCCTGCACCCTTTTCAGCAATCGCTTTTACCCACTGATGGGAATGGTTTCGGTGTGTCGTCGTTCCATGCGTGCAAAGGCTTTCTCGAGCCATTGCGAAGGCAATTCGCTGAGCGATGCGCGCAGGCGTTCCTGCCACCATTGGCAGCTTTCCGCCAAGTCGGCCTTTTCGTATCGATACTCGTACATCTCTTGACCGCCGCTTTCAAACACAACAACGTCGAGGGGAAAATCGACAGTGGCGCTGCTGATCCGCGTGCTGTCGAAGGCCAATGTGCCCACTTTGAGAGCCAGTTGCATGCCATCGGAGTATTTGAGTGTTCGGTCCAGGATCGGTTTTCCGTAACCAGTTTCACCAATAATGCAATACGGCGTTCCTGCGCCAACTTCCACCCAATTGCCTTGCGGATAAAGCAGGTACAGTTTATGTTCGCGATCATGCTTCATCTGACCGCCAACCAGGGCGTGAAAATTAAACAGCAGCTTGCTATTTTCCAGTGCCTCCTTGTCTTCGGCAGCGACGCGGCGGGTTTGGGAAGCAAGAGCATTCAGTGCTTTGTGCAAACGATCGAATTCTGAAGTGGTTTCGTCCAGAGTTTCCTCGAAGTACGTAATAATTTTGTCTCGCACGCTGCGGAGCCCTGAGGTCATTACAAATAGTGGGTGCCCGGCGTGATGAAACACGACAAGCTTCCGAGCGGTAATACATTCCGCCCCGGAAGTGATTCGGGTATCGGCAATTCCCACCAGACCTTTTTCTACCTTCATACCAAGGCAAAAAGTCATTGAGGGGCTCCATGTCGAGTTGAAGTGGGAGAGGCTACCGTGCGCTGTGCGAAAAAAGTTGTGTGAATTGCATCGCCGACGAGATTTAGATTATTTTGAAAACTGTCGATGAATTCGTGCAGCCCACGTTCAATAATGTCGCCAATTTGGGCATAATCTAGCTCAGAGCGAAGCTGGCCCAAACGGCGTTCCGCCTGATTGCGAAAGGTGGTCGGAGCGGTGCCGGTGACGGCATGCAACGACTCTTCCGCACCGCGCAAGCAAAAACGCAGGGCTCTGGGGAATTCGGCGTTGAGAATTAAAAACTCCACGACCTCGGTCGGAGTAATTTGCCCATGTCGCTTGCGATACATTTCCAAGGCGCTGGCGGATTTCAGCAAGGCGGACCATTGAATGGCGTCGGTGGGAGTGCCCACATCGGACACGCTGGGCAACAGAATGTAATACTTGACATCCAAGATACGGGAAGTTTTGTCGGCGCGTTCCAACAAGCGGCCCATCTGGGCAAAATGCCACGCTTCCCCGCGCGACATGGTGGCTTCCATAATGCCCACGATTAACTGTCCGCTTCTCTTGACGGTGTTAAAGAACTCGAAAGGATTGTCGGCGGCTCGTCCGTTACGGGCCGCCTCTTTCACCAGCAGATAAAACTTGTTGAGTTCCTCCCACACGGGCGCGGCGATGATTTCGCGGACGGTACGGGCGTTTTCGCGGGCAAACTTCAGACAGGAAACGATGGAATTAGGATTTTCCTCGTCAAAAGCCAGCATGGCGACGGCGTTTTTTTGATTCGCCGTGCCATATCGTTGATAGAATTGTTCGTGATCGCCGCTGGTGTAAATCAGCGGATCCCATTGGTTGGCCAGCGTGCCGCCGAGGTCGAGGGTGAGATTTAGATTGACATCGACGAACCGCGCGGCGTTTTCTGCACGCTCGATGTAGCGGCTCATCCAGAAGACGCAATCGGCCACTCTGCTGAGCATGTTCTATCCGCCTGGAACTTGCCATGTTTCGCCGCGTAGGCCCGCGGGACATGATAAAGTATTAGGAACTTGTCGAGAGAATGCGCTGTGTTTGGGTTTGGAGCGGTGACATCTCGGGTTGCAAAACCCAGGTATCTTTGCTGCCGCCACCCTGAGACGAATTGACGACCAACGAACCGCGTTGTAACGCCACCCTGGTAAGGCCACCGGGGAGGACGAAAATATCTTCACCGTACAAAATGTAGGGTCTTAAATCCACGTGACGCCCCTCGAAGTGATCGTCCACTAAGGATGGCACCCGGGAGAGAGCCAGCATGGGTTGGGCGATGTACTCGCGTGGCTTTTCCTTGATTCGTTGAGCGCACGCTTCGCGTTCGGCAAGCGATGCCTTGGGACCAATCATTAAACCGTAACCGCCCGATTCGTTTGTGGGTTTCACGACGAGCTTATCAAGATTGGCCAGTACGTGATCGCACTGTTTTGGGTCGGCACAGATAAAGGTGGGCACGTTGGTCAAGATAATGTCTTCGCCCAGATAATATTTAATGATCTGCGGCACGTAGGCGTAAACGGCCTTATCGTCGGCAATACCGGTGCCCGGGGCGTTAGCCAAGGCGACGTGCCCGGCTCGATAAGCACGCATCAACCCCGGCACGCCGAGCAGCGAGTCGGCCCGGAAGGCTTCCGGATCGAGAAAGGTATCGTCAATGCGGCGGTAAATGACATCCACGCGTTGAATGCCTTGCGTGGTGCGCATAAACACATAATCGTCTAGAACAACCAAATCGCGTCCCTCGACTAATTCCACGCCCATTTGCTGGGCGAGAAACGAATGTTCGAAATAAGCGGAGTTGAAAATCCCCGGGGTGAGGACCACGACGCAGGGGTCGTCCGGCAGTTGCGGAGCCAGGTGCTGCAGGGTGCGGAGCAAACGTTCCGGATAATCTTCCACCGACCGAATGCGCAAACCTTCGAAGACTTGCGGGAAAGTGCGTTTCATCACCTCGCGATTTTCCAATACATAGGATACGCCGGAGGGGCAGCGCAAATTATCTTCCAACACATAAAACTGCCCGTCGCCGTCGCGCACCAAATCGGTGCCTGTGACATGCGCCCAAATTCCGCGTGGCGGATTCAGGTCGGCGCAGGGGGGCAAATAACATTTTCCTGATTGCAGCAAGTATTCCGGGACGACGCCGTCTTTGATGATTTGCCGGCGATTGTAAACATCGTTGATAAACAGATTGAGGGCCGTGATGCGCTGTTTCAAGCCCCGCTCGATCGTGTTCCATTCGCCTGCTTCCACGACTCGGGGGACGACATCAAACGGCCAAATTTTTTCGGTGCCCGCCTGATGTCCATACACCGTGAAGGTGATACCCAAATTCATGAGCGTGCGTTCGGCATCACGCTGGCAGCGTTGAAGTTCGCCCTCGGAAAGCGATTCGATACGGCGTACCAAGGCTTCGCACCGAGGGTGCGGAGTGCCATCGGCTTGGAACATTTCGTCGTAGAAGCCGTCGGCGGAGTAACTGTTGAATCGCATGAGCTCAGGCCACAAAAAGAGGCCAGGATTTTGGCCTCAGGATATGAGAGAAGTTTATCCCCGCGCCTTGTATGACTTGGTGGCGCCCTGCAACGGACACAGGCAACATTGCAAAGCCTATGCCACTTCTCCCGCAACAGTAACACTGTTACCGTAAGAACGAGCAAAGCTCAATTCCTCAATATGTTAGCACAACAAGATGCACTCAGGGAATGGGGGCTAATTAGGGGCTTCCCAAGGCAAAAGGTGCTTAATCCCTGTGCAGCGATGCCGAGATTGTGGAGGGCGCCAGGAGGGTAGTGGGTCGGTTGAAAAATGTAGTGTTCCCGGCGCGCCGGGATCTTCAGTTGCCAAGCGTAATGATAGGAAAACGGCTGGGAACCCTCGGCGCGCCGGTGTCAGTACTAGCTGGATAAGATTTAAACTCTACCGCCAGGATCGTTAAGTTGCCGTGGCGTTGGTCCTGCGATAACTTGAACTGCAAGTTTCCGGCCTGCCGCGTTTTTGTAAAGTTGCGGGAACCCCGCTTATATTTTTGAAGGAGTACGAACTTGCCCACCGCCAGAATTACTTCTGCCACTGGCCAAATTGTCGACATTTTGGGACATCGGATTTTCCCCGGCACCGTGCATATTGCCAACGGGCGGATCACACGGATCGAGGAAACAGCCAATGCGGGAAGCAGTTTTCTATTACCCGGTTTTGTGGATGCCCACGTACATATCGAAAGTTCCATGCTGGTGCCCAGCGAGTTTGGCCGCTTGGCGGTGGTGCATGGAACGGTAGCCACGGTTTCGGATCCGCACGAAATTGCCAACGTGTTGGGGACGCCTGGCATTCGTTACATGATCGAAGACGCACGAAACTCGCCATTGAAATTTCAGTTTGGGGCATCGAGTTGCGTGCCCGCCTGCAGCTTTGATCGCTCTGGAGCAGTGCTAGATGCGGCAGAAGTGGCTCGGATTCTTGACGATCCACAGATCAAGTACCTCTCCGAAATGATGAACTTTCCCGGCGTGTTGCATGACGACTCGGAGGTGATGGCCAAAATTCGCGCCGCGCATCAGCGTCACAAGCCGGTTGATGGCCATGCACCGGGATTACGTGGCGAAGGATTAAAGAAATACGCCGCTGCGGGAATTACGACCGATCACGAAAGCTTTACGTATGAGGAAGGGAAAGAAAAAATTGGCTTGGGCATTAAATGTTTAATTCGAGAAGGATCAGCCGCCAAGAATTTTGAAGCATTGTATCCACTGGTTGGCCAATATCCGGAAATGTGCATGTTTTGCAGTGACGATAAACACCCAAACGATTTGGTGGTGGGGCACATCAATCAGTTGGTCGTGCGAGCAATTCAGCGCGGTCAGCCAATGTTTGCTGTGTTGCGTGCGGCCTGTGTCAACCCTGTGTTGCACTACAAGTTAGATGTGGGATTGCTGCGGCCGGGTGATGCTGCTGACTTTATCGAGGTCGACAATCTCGAGCAGTTCAACGTTCTCCGAACCGTCATCGATGGTCGAGTCGTTGCTGAACGCGGCCGCACACCGCTGGAACGGATAGTGCCGCCAATTGTCAATCAGTTCCGTGCGGCGCCGATAGCAATCGATCGATTGGGAGTGCCGGCTTCGAAAGAATCGGGTTCGAGATTACGAGTGATTGAAGCCATTGACGGGCAAATTGTCACCGGACAATTGCGAGTTGCACCGAAAATTGAGAACGGACACGTTGTATCCAATGTAGCCGACGACGTTCTAAAGATTGTCCTGGTCGATCGATACAATGGCGGAAGGCCGGCGATTGGATTTATCAAGAATTTTGGGATCCGACACGGTGCAATTGCTTCGACGGTATCTCATGACTCGCATAATCTGTTGGCGGTTGGCGCCGGTGATGAATCGATTGCTTGGGCAATGAATTTGCTCATTGCATGCAAAGGCGGCATTAGCTGCGTTGGAAAAGTGGGCGACGAAGCCATTGAAGCAGTGCTGCCATTGCCAATTGCTGGATTGATGTCACCTGAAGAAGGTCACCAAGTGGCCCGCGAATACTCGCGGATTGACGCTTTGGCGAAAAGACTGGGCTCCAAACTCGGCGCTCCATACATGACCCTCTCGTTCATGGCCTTGTTGGTCATTCCGGCTTTAAAGCTGGGGCCTGGCGGACTATTTGACGTTGGAGAATTCAAACCCGTATCACTGTGGGAGTGACCGGTGCAAGTGCCGTGATCGTGGTGCGCGATTCTCATTTCCTTTTAGATTCTTCGCGCGCCGAAAAGCGCCCGATAAATTACCAGTACCAAAATGGCACCGATGATCGAGAGCACGAAGCGCCAGCCGGAAATCTCAAGTTGTTTGCCGATCAGGCCACCTACCACTGCTCCCAGCATGCCCAGGGCGATAGTCGGCAAACATCCGCGAAAATCGGTTGGTTCAGGAAAGAATAAGCGGGCTATCAAGCCAGCAAAGAAACCGAATATCAACCAGGATATAATTTCCATAAGGCTGTCCTTTTTGAGCGGTTTGCAAGCATTTTGCCGAGCGAAATCTTCAAGTGATTGAAAACCGGGGTCGACCAGCGGGGTTTAAATGTAAGCTGGGTATGCGGCAACAGCAACCCAGCTTGGCCGGCATCTGGTTCGTTCGTTAAGCCGGGCCTAAACTTATTGGAGAGGCACTAGGCTGCGTGATTGCCACTGGGCAGAATCGGCGGGCAGCAACGGCCAGCATCGCGTGAATTTCCTGGTAACTCGCACTTGTACAAAACACGATTCAAACGGGCTGAGGAATAACTTTGGCGATTAGCGAATCGTCCGCGATGAATCATCAGCTGCACGATCCTGATGTGCGGCTCATGCTGGAGGTGCGCGACGACAAGGCGGCCGCCTTTGAGGAGTTAATGCTGCGTTACCAAAACCGCTTAGTGACCGTGCTGGAACACCTTGTTGGACGCCGCGATTTAGCCGAAGACCTTGCGCAAGACGTATTCTTGCGTGTCTACCGAGCTCGCAAGCGGTATGTGCCAGGGGCGAAGTTTTCTACGTGGCTATTCACGATTGCCAATAATGTGGCTTCCAATGCGTTGCGTAGTCAATCGCGTCGACGTGAAGTGAATTTGAGGGGGAAGCCGGGGGAATCAACCGGCGCACACACATTGGACCAAATGGTCCAGGACGCCAGCAGCCTAATGCCCTCTCGTCAAGTCGATAAGTCTGAAATGCGCGAAGTAGTACGTGAGGCCGTAGGAACCCTAAACGAAAGGCAGCGTTTAGCGGTGCTGCTGAGCAAGTTCGAAAACATGAGTTACGAAGATATAGCCCAGACGATGCAAATGACACCGCAAGCAATTAAGTCGTTGTTATCGCGCGCGCGAGGAAATTTGCGAGCCGTCTTGGAACCGTATCTGGAACGTGGGGAGTTAAATGCGAAGCATCATGACGGAGCGCGAAACATCCCCAAAACTGGATTTGACACTTCGGTGTCAGAGGCATGAAAGATAAGTCCATCATTGAAATTGCAGAATCAAATTTTTCCATGTATTTCGCTGCTTAGAATATTTTGAATTGCCAAGGGTAATTTGCTGGTTGTTCATTATGTCCGACGCTCCATCCAATCTTCCGAATCTCGATCAGCTAGACGAGCAGTTAGTCGCTTACCTGGATGGCGAGCTAGAGCCACAGGCTGCGCGGCAAATCGAAAACACGCTGGCCACCGATGAGCGTGCTCGAAAGCGACTCAATCAGTTGGCATCGTCCTGGGATTTGCTGGATCAGCTTCCACGGGCCACGGTGGACGATTTATTTACACGAACTACCGTCGAGATGGTCGCCCTAGCCGCGGAAGACGAAGTTGCGCAAGACAGAGTTGGCGATCCCGCTAAGCGTCGACGTCGCTGGTTGGAAGGGGGCATAGCGACTTTAGCGGCCGCGGTAGTGGGCTTTGTAGTCGTCGCGATGGTGATGCCCGACCAGAACGACGCACTGCTCCGCGATTTGCCCGTAGTGAAAAATTTGGAGCTCTATCAAGACGTGGGTGATATCGAATTGCTTAAGCAACTTCAAAAAGCAAACTTGTTCGCGGAGGATGCAAACTCCTTTCTGGCCAACAAGACTTCGGCAAACGAGGCACATATCGCACCTTCAATTATCAATATACCCCCGTTGATTCCCGCCTCGCTCCAAGAGCGTCGGGCCTGGGTGGAATCACAAAGCCCTGCGGATAAGGTTGCATTGCGTGACGAGTTTGAAAAGTTTTCTGCTTTGCCGGTAAAGCAACAACAATCGCTGCGTGAATTTGACGAACAACTCAGTTCGGATCAAGACAACGCCCAATTGCGGCGGATCATGCAGCGGTATTACGACTGGCTTAAAACGCTCACGTCGACGGATCGGGCCACTGTCTTGGAAGAAGCAGATCCGCTTGAGCGCGTGAAGTCTATCAATAATCTCAAGCAGCGTGAAATGCAGCAAGCGTTTGCACTGCTCGATCCCGGCCAAATTATATTAAAGGATCGGGACAGTGCGGCTGTGCTCCGATGGATGCGCGACTTTGCCGAAAATCACGAAGTGGAATTGACTTCAGCGCAGGCGGACTCTAAACGTCCCGATTCGCAAAAATCAGATGAACGACGCCGGCGCAGGCCATTGGCTGGGATCGCCTGGCAAGAGTGGTGGAGCCCGACGGCTACTGGTACGCCACCGGTGACGCCCGCAGACATCCATTCGCTCCACGCACTTTTGTCGTCTGAAAAGCAAGAGGAATTAGATGCGGAGACGGGTCTGACAGCTCAGGTGCAATTGATCCGCCAATGGATTCAGCGGGCTTCGAGCGAATTGCGAGAATTTGAAATGCAAGCCTTTGGACGCGGAGGCCCGCCACAAAATTTCGGCCGTCTGAGACAATACGAAGAGCAGATGCCAGCCGACGAAAAGAAAGAATTGGAGGGCTTATCGGGCGCGGAAAGATGGCGCAAGCTGATGGAGTTATATCAGAAGCATCGTTCGGCCGATGTGCAGCGGCCAAGCGGCTCAACGCCCCGGCAGTCTAACGATTCTGCCGCGCCTGGTGCGGCCAAATCGGATGATCGCGAATGAACGCCAGAGCGACAGCCAGACGATTTTGAAAATGTGGCGCCATGCGATGAGTTTCCCCGGTTGGATTTATCCCGCCGCAGGCAATAGATATTTCAGGCGAGCCTTGGCTACCGCTTTGTCACGGGCTTTTAGCGATCGTACGCGACACAGTCTGCATGGGGCATGCACCAATCCACCGCAACCCTGGCAGCGGATAGGTGGAAGCGAACAGTCGATATCTTCATTGGGGATTGTGACGGGATAATTAGGCCGTTTGCCGGAGGCAATCGCGGCCACAGAACCGCGGCTAATTCCCAAATCGCGCGCGATTTGCCGCTGCGATATATTTCCCCGTGCCAGCAGCCGGCGAACTTCGTCCACTTTGGCTAACGACAACATTTTTTCTTCCTGTTACACCTGTCGTGTCCAAGAGTCGGGTAGGCAGCGTTGTTTTCTTCTCTGGTGTTTGTAGGAGCCGACCAATGGCCAGACATCCTGGGACCAACAATTTGGCGTCTGAAATTCATTCCCAGTCGGCATCGTCCCAGAGCTCTTCTGGCGGAGTCTCTGAGTCGTCCTGAGCGGCATCAAAATCGAAGTCATCATAGATTTCATCGACGAGGGGTGTCAGTCGGCGCTTAAAACCAGCCACCCATCGGCGCATTAAAACCAGCCAGCTTGAGCACGGACGATTTGGCCTAATGGCCTTCTTAGCGGCAATTGCCGCGGAAGGAGGCCAAGATGGCGAATCGACTCAAGATGGCC
>DATJYL010000012.1 GCA_035499655.1 Pirellulales bacterium | reverse complement strand
GACGACGAGCGGGGAGTTGGAATATCCCCATTGCCGGGCCGTAAAAGGCGCGGGCTTGGGATCAGCTTCGGCATCGGCCACAATATCGTGCGACCAAATCGGCCGGCCCGTGGCGGCATCCAAGCAATTCAATATGCCTGTCGCACCGAGCGAATAAATGCGCCCTACGGCAAACGTGGGCGTGCCGCGCGGTCCAGCGCTGGACAGCGGCTCCTCGAAGCGAGCGGCATCTTCGTGGGCCCAAATTTCATCTCCCGTGGCGGCATGGTAGCAAACCACACATTCTTGCTCGCCGCGTTGTTCCTGGGTAAACAATTTGCCATGGACTACAATCATGCTGGACCAGGCGGGCCCCACCCGATGTCGCCACAACTGCTTGGGAGGCTGCTGCTGCCAATCGGTCGCCACTTTCAGACCGGGCACTTGATTGTTGCGATTTTGACCGCGAAACTCCGGCCAGTCGCCGGGAAGAATTTGCAACGCCGGGCCGGCATTTGCCGCGATGGGGTTGGGGCTGGCCGTGGCAACGGAATTCGCCTTCGTATGCTCCGCCAAAAACTGGTCTTCGGAAGTCGGACTCCACCGCCAGGCAAACGCGGAATGCTGGCCGCCATCGAGCCCTTCCCAACGAACCAAATCAAAAAAACCGGCCGTTACCAAAATGACGCCGCATAAACCGACTCGTTCGACACGAGGCGAAAAATGAAACCACGTGTTGGAGACCAACAGCCACGCCGTCCAAGCCAACAGCACCAACGGGAAACTAGCCATGAACACGCCCATCATTCCCATGGAACCAAAGCTTTTTTTATCGGCCAACAGGCCGGTTACGATTGCGGCGGCAATCAATACGGCGAGCGCCAAAAACCGATCGGACCATTGTGCGCGGCTGAAAAACATCCACCAAACGACAAAGACCAGCAGCACCACGCCATACATGCCGAACCGCGAAACAAAGCGGACAAACATCGACATTTCCATGTGATCGGCAGCGAAGTGAAATCCCCACAGAACCCCCACGATGATGATGGCGGGCCACAAACGCAATTTGCGCGCGGACCGGCTAGCCCCGTTGCGAATGCTGCCGTGCGGCATTGCGGATACAGGCAAATTGCTTCCGCTCGACGGCGTAGCAGCAGTGCTCATGACAGCAGTTCCTCAAGCGATTTTTGCAACCAGATAAACCATGACGGTGCAAAACCGTCGATCAAGTTGCTGATGATTGTAAATTATCGCGATGCTCCTCAATCAAGCAACCCGAAATAATAAAGCACATGCTACCATCGCCATTCGCTGCAGATAAATCGCAAAGCCTCGCCACCACGTCCCCTTGACGGTTCACCACATTTTCATGGTATTTTGAAAATCAAACAACTTGATTTCCAACATCCGTCAGCACAACATTAAAACCGAAGGATCACAGCATGACGATTTTGCGGATTGGCGCCACGCACAAATATGCCACAGGCTGGGAACGAGCATTTAGCAAGGTGGGAAAACCCCCAGCGACAAAAGCGGCGGTCACAAAAACCGCCAAAGCGAAAACGGCGCCTGCGAAAGCGGCGGCGGCGAAATCCGCTAAGGGGAAAGGCAAAGTCGGACGCAAGCGGAAATGAGGTAAAGTCATTTTCTAAGGAATGTCGAGCGGGGGACCTTTTGCACCGGCGGCCGGTTGAATGCCCAGCAGTTTGGCCACCGTGGGATGCAGCCGGAGCGTGCTAACAGGTCCCAAATCATGGCCCGGCTGATCGGAACCATATCGCGCCAGCACCATGAATCCCAACATTTTGTCGTCCAACGCCGGATCGTAACCGTGCATCCCTTTGAGCGATTTGGGGTCGGCTTCGGCCGGCTCAGTTCCGGCCAGATCGTGGCTGGTAAAGTAGTAGCCGGGGTCCAGGCTGACGACGATGTCGCCGGTGCGATCGGCATTGGCGTAATTCCATGTCGTGGGAAGTTCGTCGCGCGTCCAACATTTCAGATAGGAAGCCTTGCGGAGATTTTCCAGGATGCTGTTCTTCACCACTTCGCGCTGGGATCCCGGAACATCGTTCAAATAAATGTTGGCGACGCTGCCGCTCCAGATAGCACGCACCGGATCGGGCGCCGGAACGTCGGTGCGGCCGATCAGCCAATTTAAGTTCACGAGCGTTTTGATGATGTCCATGCCGTGATCGGTGGTAATCAGCACGTACAGCGCGTCACCCTGGTCCGGGTGCATGTGCTGCTTGAAGACATCGGCCACTTCGCCCACGACTTTTTCCAAGTCTTGATCGACCTCGTGGATGGCCTTGGTGACGCCTTCCGATTCCGGACCGTCGCCGTGACCCGCGTGATCGACGGAAAAAGCGTAACCCATCAACAGTCGCAGCGGCTGTTTGTTGTCGGGATTGTCGCAATCCTTGCGGTAGGCGTCGACCAGCTTTTCCAACCGCTGAGCATCGGTTTCGTGCACATCGAAAGCATCGCTGGGATCATAAATGGCGGCCTGCGTGGCGCCGGCGGGCAAACTGTTTTCGTTGGAGGAAAGGGGCCAATCCCACACCGCCGTGCGAACTCCTTGACGCGTCGCGGTTTGCCAGATGGGTTCGGCTTCAAGCTGATTCGGGCCCATGCTGGGCAAGTCGAACAGTTTGCCAACGCTGGTGTCGAAAAATTTGTTCGAGACGATGCCATGAATGCCAGGAAGAACGCCCGTGACTTCGGAGGTGTGGCTGGGAAAAGTGAGGGAAGGGAAAATGGGGGTCAATTGCTTGGAGTAATCGCCGTGCTGCATCAGGCTATTGAGGAAGGGGGTTACACCCCGGTCCACGTAATCGCCGCGGTTGCCGTCGACGCTGATCCAGAGCACGGTGTTTTTGCCGGCGGAATCTGCGGCGACGGCCGGGGTAGAAATCGGAAAGTGCAGGGCCAGCCAGGCGAAAATGACACCGGCCAAAAGTTTAGCGGCGCGCATGGGGTGTTCTCGTCGTATTCGATTTTCTGAATTCGTTAGGGAATTTTTCATCGTAAGGGCCATTACTATCAGATGCAAGTCGCCAAGGAATTGGGTAGTGGGCCAATTTGAACATAGCCCGACTGTGTCAGTCGGGAAAAGCGCCTGTCGGAATTTCAAATTGTCCCACCACCAGGAATTGTCACAGGCCAGCGGAAGTTGACGCGCTGCGCTGCATCAGGCAAATGCCCGACCAGGGCCGCGCGCTGCGCCAGGGTTTATTTTCGGGCAGCAACGCAATCAGCCGCATGCCCAGTGTCAGTCGTTTTAAGCGCGCGGCCGTTTTCAACAGCGAGGCCACGTCTTTGGGCTGCCAGCCGCAGGGCTGGAAAAAATCGGGGCCTTCCGGCGGTCCAAATTTCAGCGGCACGCCGGCGGCATCCAATTGCTGCCCCATGCCTTGTTGCAACATGGCGAGCAGGGCGGGGGAAACCAAATCGAAAATCCAGTGGCGGAACGCGGGCTTTTGGGCCAAATCGGCCGCCAGGCTGCGCACTTCGTCGGCGGCTAAATAAATGAGCAAGCCTTCGGTCAGCACCAACACTTTTTTCGCCTGGCCGCTAAGCTCGGCGAACAACGTGCGCCGGGCGTCGACATCGGCCAAATTCAGCCGGACGCGCTCCAGGCTGCACAGCGGATTGTCGTCTTTCAAAACCGATTCTTTGTAATCCAACAAATCGGGCAGATCGACTTCCACCCAGCGCAGCTCCTTGGGCAGCGCCATCCGGTAAGGTCGGGCATCGAGGCCGGCGGCCAAATTCACCACCATGTCGACGCCGCGCTGGATTTCCTGGGTGATGAATCGGTCGATGAGAAACGTGCGGGCCACGAACGACCAGGCGTGCGTTTCGCTGAGCGAGAAACCGGCCGCGATTTGCTTCCCCTGCTCGCCGGCCAGTCGGGCGGCAAACGGATCGCGGAACACGGCGTCGGGCCGCTGGGTTTCGCGGGCCCGATACACGGCGACCCAGCGCGCCGTGTCGGAAATGTTCCGCAGCGCAGGTTCAGGTTGAGGGGTCACTTCAGTGGGCATATTCGGCGAATTTACGGTTGATTTCTAATGTAATGTAGTTTGGCGTGTTGCGCAATGGGCGGCGAACCGACGGCAGGGCGGGCGAGCGTTCCCAGCATTTCTTGACAATTTGCTTTACCCCTACTCAAGGGAGGTTTATAATGCCGGAGCATATCGCATACCCTTTTTTTGGGGGGCAAGCATCACGAGGGGCCCATGATACGAAGGCAAGGCATTTCGCTTCTGGCGTGGGGGTCGGCCATTGGGTTGTTTCTGGTGGCATTGATCGCACCGCGTGTGTGCCGGGCCAAAGTAACGCAAGTCATTACCTTTAACGACTACCCTTTTCCAGCCGTGTTATTGTCCACGCCGCCAGCGTCGTTGCTCAAGGGTGCGCTGACCGGACAGGTTTCGGTGTTTGACGAATTGACCGACTTTGTGTTGCCCAGCGATCTGCACACCGACACCAACGGCTGGGGCCACGGCATTCCGGGATTGTATTCAACTCCAAGCACGACGTTTCCCGGTGTTATTCCCGCGGGAACGGTGGTGAGCAGTTTTATGATTCACTTTGATACCGCGGGAGGAGCATTTGACCCTGACACGGCGGCATGCGAAGTGGTCACTGACGAAAACATTATCGGCGCGATTTTTTCGGATAGTAATCTCGACTTGAGCGACGGGATTGTCGGTAGTTCAAGCACGACTTATCCAAACGGATATCAATATCGGGGAGCGACGGTCGACCCGTTGGAAGGCAACGACAGTCTGGAGATTGGCGTGCCGGGGGACGTCGGTATCGGTTTTTCGCGCACGGTGACGGCCTTGAGCTTGGAAGTGGGAGGCGCCGTGGACGAAGTGCGGATTATTACCGCGCCGGTTCCGGAACCGGCCAGCGCGATATTGGCTGCGATGGCCGCGGCGGGATTGATGGGATTGGCATTACCACGTTGTCGACGTGGTGGGCGGTGGTTGCGTTACGATGCATCTGCATGATTTGTGCGGGGGGACGAGCGTTGATTAAATAGTGTCACCCAAACGATGGGTGTCATGGAATAGAAGGCTTTGATTATGATTTGATGAGGGGTGACCAGGCAGAGGAGCTCGGATTTTTTCGAGAGTCTTCTGCATCTATGTTCAAGCCATCGCTGGTTGGGGCATTTCTGATTGGCGGCTTGTTTGTTTTCGCCAGGGCCCAGGGACAAACCGTTCCCGATTCACCCTCGTCGAGTTTGAAGACACTGGAAACTTCCCTGTCGAATTTGGACGCGAGCCCATTGCAGGGCGTGCAAACTGTGTCCAGCTTAGAGGAAACTCCTGCATCTGGAATTCGTACCGAAACGCTGGCGACTACGCGGGAGGATTCTGACCCGCAGGTTGTACCGCAATACGATTTGCCCGGAGGGGGCGGCAATACGGGTGGCTCGACGACATTTCCTGTGGCGCTAGTGATCGAAATTTTGGGCGCTGGGGTGATTTTTGTTGGGGCGGTGGTATTGCTGTTTCGCTATGCAGCCAAGGTGATTTACGGCTGAGTGGCAGGTCATTGCTTCTTGCATCCGCTCGCAGATTGGCAATTCCATCGCGGGAATTATTTCTTCCATGAGAGCTACTCTCTATGAGTGTAGCCTTGGGCTTTGTCGGAGATATCTTTTCGGCACCAGGCGCCTTCCCAACGGATTTGCTTGACGGCAGTGTAGGCGGAAAGTTTGGCGGCGGGGATGGAATTGCCCAGCGCGGTGACGGTCAGCACACGGCCGCCGTTGGTTACCACGCGTCCGTCGGCAGTGGCGGTGCCGGAGTGGAACACTTTTACGTCGGGGACTTTGGCCGCTTCGTCCAGGCCACGGATGGACAGGCCGCGCTCGTAACTGCCCGGGTAGCCGGCGCTGGCCATGACGACACACACGGCCGTGCGCGGATCCCACTGCGGCGGCCCGACGGTAACTAATCGGTCGTCGACGACGCCTTCGAGCAAATCGACCAGGTCGCTTTGCAATCGCATCAGCAGCGGCTGACATTCGGGATCGCCGAAGCGGACGTTGAATTCCAGCACGCGGGGGCCTTGGCCGGTCATCATCAGCCCGGCGTACAGCACGCCGCGGAAGGGTCGACGCATCCGTTTGAGGGCGTGGACCACAGGGACCAGGACTTGCTCCTCGATGCGGTGGAGATCGGCTTCGGTGATGAGCGGCGTGGGGCAGTATGCGCCCATGCCGCCGGTGTTGGGGCCGGTATCGCCGTCGAAGGCAGCCTTGTGATCTTGCGCGGCGGGGAGCGTGAGAATGGTGCGGCCATCGGTGATGGCCAAGACGCTGGCCTCGTGGCCTTCGAGTCGTTCTTCGATGACGATTTGGCGGCCGGCCTCGCCAAACATTTTTTGTTTAGCCAGGCTGTTGACCGCATCCATGGCTTCGGCGCGGCCGCGGCAGACGAAGACGCCTTTGCCGGCGGCCAAGCCGTCGGCCTTCACCACGACGGGCACATCTTCGCGATCGCGCAGGTAGGTGAGCGCGCGGGTAATTTCGCGGAAGACTTGATACTCGGCCGTGGGGACGTCGGCCTGGCGGAGCAAGTTTTTGCAGAAGACTTTGCTGCCTTCCAATTCGGCGGCGGATTTGGAGGGACCGAAGATGCGCAGCTTTTCCGCCTGAAAGGCGTCGACAATGCCGGCCACCAGCGGCGCTTCCGGGCCGACCACGGTTAGAGCGATTTCGTTTTCTTTGGCGAAGCGGATGAGGCGCGGAAAATCGGTCGGGGAAAGATCGACATTTTCCGCGTCGGCGGCCGTGCCGGCATTGCCGGGGGCGACAAAAACTCGCTTGACCCGCGGGCTCTGCTTAATTTTCCAGGCCAAGGCGTGTTCGCGCCCGCCGGCGCCAATAATCAAGATGTTCATAAGTTGCGATCCTCCGTGAGTTGTGCCGCGTGCTGCCGGTCCGTTGCTTGTCAATGATGATGCAGCAGCATTCTCTGTTGGTAACTCTCTTTGCAATGGCTACGCAGTGTATTGTGCGAGCGGTTGGCAAAAGCATCAAGCGCCGTGGCATGAGTGTGGCTGGGAGCGAACGGGCACAATGGAGAAAACGCAGAAAAATGGCTAGGGAAGGTCATGATTTTTGCGGCCCGAACGAGGGGATTTCGTGCGATTGTGCGTTGTGCGTAAAATTAAAAAGGGTGCTCTTCGTGGGGAGATTCCCGGTTGACAAAAGTTGAATGGTAGCTACAACATGGGATACTTCGTGAAAAATCTCACAAACCCCTCCTCAACCGAGTGCCGGCACGGTTCAATGCTGTGCATTCTGAAGGATTGGGATGTGAATCAATCGCGGGTGTCTTTCCAACCCAGGCGGATAGCGCCGGCGATTGTGTGCCGCCTGCAAGGAAAGCCGGCGGATTAGGGATTAGCGTTATGGCAGACAAGAAAAAGATGTCGGTCGCCGAAATTCTGGCGGCGGCCCGTAAGGCAGATGGCAAAGAAGGCGGCGCTGCACCGGCGAGCAAAGCTGACGTGGCAGCGGCAGGCGCCGAAGAGGCTTTTGCACCTGCGGAAGAAGCTGCGCCAGCCGCGGCAGAACCTGTCGCTGCGGAGGATGCTCCCGCACCTGCGGCTAAGCCGGCTGCCAAACCGTTGGCGGCGGGCGAACGTCCCAGCGTGAAAGATATATTGGCCATGGCCCGCGCCGGCAAGCCTGGCGCCGCACCGGGTGCTGCTCCGGCGGCGAAATCTGCCGCGCCGAAGCCTGCTGCCAAAGCTCCGGGCGATAAGCCCGCGGCCGCCGTCGCAAAAGCAAACCCGGAGAAAGCCGCGACTAAGCCTGCTGCCAAACCCGTGGCAGCGGCGGTGGTGAAAGAGAAAGATACTGCCAGCATTTTGGCCGCCGCTCGCGCGGGAGCAAAGCCGGGTCCAATGACGAAGGCACAAGCGGCGGCACTGCCTGCGGCCAAGGCATCGCCCAAAGCGCCGGCGAAAGAAAAAATGGCGGTGCCGCCGATGCCGCCGAAACCGGCATATGCGAAACTTTCGCCCGCCAAGCCGGCGGCCGCGGAAGAAGATCGCCGCAGTTTTTTGGGGACGATTTTTGGCTCGGCGTTGGCGGTGGGCATGACGGCGATGGCTGCGACCGGCGGTTTGTGGACGCTTGGCTTTGCGCGCTTCATGTTCCCGAACGTGCTGACTGAGCCCCCCAGCCAGTTCAAAGTGGGTCCCAAGGAAAACTTCGCGCCCGGGCAGGTGGAAACCAAATTCGTGGCCTCCAATGGCGTGTGGATCGTGAACGGCGAGTACAACGGCAAGCCGGAAATTTATGCACTAAAAACCGTTTGCACGCATCTGGGCTGCACCCCCAACTGGCTGGAAGCGGAACAAAAATTCAAATGCCCCTGTCACGGCAGCGGGTTTTACAAAGACGGAATTAATTTTGAAGGCCCAGCACCCCGGCCTCTGGAACGGTATGCCATCCACATTGGCGACGATGGTCAATTGGAAGTGGATAAAAGCCGTACGTTCCAGGAAGAGTTGGGGCAGTGGACCGATCCCGATTGTTTTGTGCCGGTGTGAGAAGGAGTAGGTGGAAGAATGGAAAAGTCTAAGAGTCGAAAAATGAAACAGTTCATCGCACCCTTTGACTTTTAGACTCTTCGACTTTTTTGACTTTCGGTGGCGTCCGTGGTGGATTTGCACAATCATCAAATCTTTGAACTAACTCGCATCCATGTCTCTCGGCGAAACGATTCGCAATAGTCAAATTTGGAAGAGCATATTCCGCCATCCCATGCCGGTGGATCGGCGGAATCGCATCGTGGTGATGCTCACCAATTTTTTCCTGCATTTGCATCCGGTATCGATTAAAAAACAGGGCATCGCGCTGAGCTACACCTGGTGCATGGGGGGCGTGACGTTTTTTCTGTTTCTGGTCGAAACGGTCACCGGCGTGCTGCTGATGTTTTACTACCGGCCCACGCTGGAATGGGCCTATAACGATATTTTGGCGCTGCGCGACGTGGTGAGCCTGGGCATTATGCGAGAACTGCATCGCTGGGGCGCTCATGCCATGGTGATTACGGTGTGGCTGCACATGTATCGAGTGTTTTTGACGGGCAGTTACAAACCGCCGCGTGAATTCAACTGGGTAGTGGGTGTGATTTTGCTGCTGTTGACGCTGCTGTTGTCGTTCACCGGGTATTTGTTGCCCTGGGATCAGTTGGCGATTTGGGCCATCACGGTGGGTTCGAACATGGCCCGGGCGACGCCGCTATTGGGACACGAAGGTCCCGGGCATGCGCTGCTTTCGATTGGCGGGCGCGACATGATTACCAACGCTAGCGATGCGCGCTTTGGTTTGCTGGGCGCGCGCTTCGTGGGCGAAGAAACCTTGAACCGATTTTACGTGCTGCATTGCGTGGCGATTCCGATTGCGGCGGCCACGCTCATGGCCATTCACTTTTGGCGCGTGCGCAAAGACGGCGGAATCAGCGGGCCGCTGTGAACGATAGGCGATACGCGATAGGCAGTGGTCGGCTGGCGGTGGATGGTGATCGGTGGGTGTACTAAATTGAGCCGGAATTAGCTTCCATGGACGTCCACATTACGCTGAAGGCTGTGGTGCCGCTCTTGGCGGCCGAGGGGAATTTGCCGGAATTTTTGGATAGGATTTCCGGCTTCCTGGGCGGGTACTATTTGGCACTGGCCATGATGAACGCCGTGATGGCGTTTGTGCTGTGGAAGCGCAAGGGTGCGATAGGGGCGGCGCTCGTTTGGGTGGCCGTGGCGGTTGGGTTTGTTATTTTGTCGCCGCTGGCGGCTAGCGCCAACGAAGCCATGATGCCGCAGTTGCCGCAGTTTGTGCGCGATACGGTCGACAAACTTACCAGCCCGACCATGTACAGCTTGGGTACCAGCGGACTGCTGATCGTGTTTTTTGTGTTTCGCAAGTTCTTCGTGCAGCCGCTGGTCGCTTGGACCATGCTCAATGTGGTGCTGCTGGTCATGGGCATGGCCATGACCGATCCCAACTTCGCGGCGATCGTCACCAAGCCGGACAACGTGCCCATCGTTTCGATGGTGTTTCTGCTGGGCTTTTTTACCTGGCTGGCCGCCAACAAAGCGGTGCAAAACGACGAGCGCACCGCCCGGGGCGAAGTGCCGCTGGAAAAACTGGACGACGAAAAAGTACTGGTCTGGCCCGACTTGGTGTACACCGAGTTGATTTGCATGATCGCCTTGACGGCGCTGCTATTGGTGTGGGCCATCGCGCTGAAAGCGCCGCTGGAAGAACCGGCCAGCCGCGTGAAAACGCCCAATCCGTCCAAGGCGCCGTGGTACTTCTTGGGTCTGCAGGAAATGCTGGTGTATTTCGATCCGTGGTATGCCGGCGTGGTGCTGCCCAGTTTGGTGATTTTCGGGCTGATGGCCATTCCGTACATGGATTTCAACAAAAAAGGGAATGGCTACTACACCATTGCCGAGCGGAAGTTCAGTTACCTGGTGTTTCAGTTTGGATTTTTGGAATTGTGGGTGACGCTGATTGTGCTGGGCACATTTTTGCGCGGGCCGAATTGGAACATTTTCGGGCCGTTTGAAACGTGGGACATGCACAAGGTGGACGTGCTGAATAACCGCAACCTGTCGGAATACTTTTGGATCAACTGGCTGGGGCAATCGCTGCCGCATGCGCCGCCCGGGGCGAGCTTTGGCGAATCGCTGGGGTACATCCTGCTGCGCGAAGCGCCGGGCATTCTGGCGGTGTTGGCGTACTTCATTGTGCTGCCGCCGCTGATGGCGGTAACGGTCTTCCGGAAGTTTTTCGTGAAGATGGGTTTTTTCCGCTACATGCTGATGTCGAACATGTTGCTGCTGATGATGACGCTGCCCATCAAAATGGTGCTGCGTTGGACGGTGAATTTGAAATACATCATCGCGATTCCGGAGTATTTTTTAAATTTTTGAAATTGTCATTTGTCAGTGGTCTTTTGTCATTTGCTAAACCGCAAGCGGACATTCAGATCATGGGTGATTCAAACCAGTGACAACGGACAACTGACCACGGACCGCGTTTTATGCCCGCAACCGAATCAACCTGGCGCACGATGAAGTCGATGCACGTCGTGTTCGGCGTGGCCAGCGTGATTATGCTGGTGACCACGGTGTGGATGCTGGCGGCGGACCATAACCGGTCGTGGAAAAACTACCAGCGGGAATTTCGGGACATCGAAACGTGGACGGCCGACGCCAAAATCAATGAACAAAACAACGCCGATTTCAGCCTGACGGAAACGCAACTCAAGCAACAATTGGAGGCGGTGCAAGGGGCGGCGCTTTCGGACACAGGTCGGCAACTGTTTGCGAAGTTCGTGACCGAAGCGAAAAAGAAAACCGACGCGCAAGATGCATCGCAAGCCGCCGCAGATTCCCAGGCCGCTGATTTGGTTTCCGCCGACGTCGAAAAACTGGCCGGCTACACCGATGCCAGCCAGCGGCGCGATTTGCGGATGGATTTGTATAACCGAATGCGCGACCTCATCAGCCGGGTGAAATTCCGCGAAGACAATCTCACGAGCAATCTCAAATTCCGGAAGGCGGTTCTCGATAAGGCCATGGCGACCTACAGCCTGGCGGTAGGCGAAAGTGCGCCGGCGGAACAAACCGCGCAGTTGCAGTTGAACATCGACCAGGCCAAACACGATGTCGACGGGCTGACAGCCATGCAACAACAGGAGCAAACGCACCGCAAGGAATTGGATTCCATTTTCAAACAAATTACGTCGGAGGAGGATGTAGCGGCGAAAAACCTGCAGGAGCATCAACACAAGTTGGAGCAGTTGCGGAAGGCATTTGTGCAACGCAAGGCCAACCCGGGCAAGCAAGTCTTGGAAATGCCCATTCTTGACGCTTTCAACAGCGCGCTGAAGATCGATCAGATCTGGCTTCCGGACCTGACGCTAAACAACAATTTCAAAGAAGTGGCGCGGTTCGATCATTGCACGACGTGCCATCAGGCCATCGAAAAAACGCAGCCTGGTTCGGCGGTGCTGCCCGCTTATGAGCAAACGCATAACTTCACGGTTTCGCTGGCCACGCCCAAAGAGGCGCCGCAGCCGCAGAAAGATTCTGCGGGGGACGAAGTTCCCGTGAATGTGGAGCAAGTATACGGGTTTGCGCTAGCCGACCGGGGCATGGTGAAGAGCGATGACGTGACTATCGGCGCCGTGTTTCCCCAAAGTCCGGCAGCGCTGGCCGGATTGATTGCCGGCGACGTGCTGGTAAAAATCAACGATGCGCGCGTGGTTGATTTTGATCGTGCGCTGGTGAATTTACTGACGAACGTGAAGTGGGGCCAGCCGTTGGAGTTGACCATCCGCCGCGGCGTGCCGGAGCCGTTCAGTTCGCATCCCCGGCTGGATTTGTTCGTGGGCGGCAGCAGCCCGCATCCCAAGGATAAATTCGGCTGCACGATATGCCATCAAGGGCAGGGGAGCGCGACGTCGTTCGAATGGGCCTCGCACACGCCAAATTCGCCGCAGCAGGGGCGCGACTGGGCGCACGATTACGGCTGGTTCAACAACCACCATTGGATTTTCCCGATGTATCCACGGGCGTTCGACGAAGCGAGCTGCCTGAAATGCCATCATGAAGTGGTCGATTTGGAGCCGAGCGCGAAATATCCCGACCCGCCGGCGCCGACGTTGCTAAAGGGTTACGAATTGGTGCGGAATTACGGCTGCTTCGGCTGCCACGAAATCAACGGATTCAACGGGCCGAACACGCGCGTGGGACCCGATGTGCGAGCCGAACCGACGTTTTACGCCGCGGCACAGCAAATCAAAGCCGATCCTGGTTTTGCAAAATTAACGGATGAAGAAAAGAGCTGGGTGGAACGTCTGATCGGCCATCCGGACGATGACTCCGCTCGCCGCCGCTTGCGCGAATTTTTGGTGGCAGATGCGGCAACCAAAGAGCCGGCGACGCCGGTGCTGGCACCCGCAACGGATCATTTGGAGGGCGCGCTGAAAGACGTGGAAACCCCCGGCACGTTCCGCAAAGTGGGTCCCAGCTTGCGATACGTGGGCAGCAAAGACGGGTTCGACTTCCTCTATTCGTGGATTCGCAATCCGCGAGATTTTCGGCCCAGCACAAAAATGCCGCGGTTCTTCGGGTTATGGGATCACCTGGTCCCGACCGAAAAATTGGATGCCAAAGGTCAGCCGATGCGCGACGACAAAGGCAACCTGGTTTACGAAGACAGCCCCGGGTTCGTCGATGCGCAGCGCTACGAGCCGGTGGAAATACGGGCAATCGCGAAGTATCTGCTGACGAACAGCCAACCGTTTGATTATTTGGAGCCGTTTTCCGGCGTTACCGCGCAGCCGTCGGCGGAGCGTGGCAAAAAAGCGTTTGAGATGCGGTGCATCGCCTGCCATCAACACGCCGATTTTCCTCAGGCGATGGCCACGCAAGGTCCGAACTTATCGCGCGTGGGGGCTAAGCTGTCGCTGGAGCCATATGGCGCGCAGTGGCTGTACAGTTGGATTAAAAATCCGGCCCACTATCACGCCCGCACGGTGATGCCCAACACCATGCTGACGCCGGTCACAGCGGCCGACGGGAGCGTGAGCGACCCGATTGCGGACATCGTGGCTTTCTTAATGCAATCGACGGAAGGCTGGAAGCCGACCGACGTGCCTGCGGAAAACGAGCTGACACCGGCCGAACAAGCGGCCTTGTTTGATTTGGCGCTCGTGTATCTGAAAGAAAAATATCCGACCGAGCGTGCGAAGCAATACTTGCAGGAAGGGATTCCGCAGGATCGCGCCGTCGGGGTGACGGGAGCGGAAATCGAGTTGATTCAGAATTCCAAGCAGAGCGAAATCAAAGAAGGCGCCGCGGCCGAGCGGGCGCTGAAATATGTGGGCCGCCGCGCCATCAGCAAGTACGGCTGCTTCGGCTGCCACGACATTCCCGGGTTTGAAGACGCCAAGCCGATCGGCACGGCGCTGGCCGACTGGGGGCGGAAAGATCCTTCACGGTTGGCGTTCGAGCAAATTGGCGAGTATGTGACCCACTACGCCTGGCCGCAGCAGGAGGGCACTGGGGTCGGGGTTCAGGGTTCGGGGAAAAGCAAGGAGCAGTCCGGCGGAGGGAATCAGGGAGCGAGTGTTCAAAATCAAGCGGCGGCTTCGCAAGTTGCAGATCACATGCCGTATGGCACGCCAGCTCGGCCGGCCAGTGAGCCGCAGGAAAACATGGATTACGCCATCGACGAACTGGGCCCCACGCAGGGCTGGCTGATGGAAAAACTGTTGGGGCACGAGCGCGAAGGATTCATCTGGCAAAAACTCCACTCGCCACGCAGCTACGACTTCAAGAAGACCGAAAACAAGGGCTACAACGAGCGCCTGCGGATGCCGCAATTTCCGTTCAAAGAGGACGAAATTGAAGCCATCATGACGTTTGTGTTGGGCCTGGTTTCGGAACCGCCGGCGCCGCAATATGTGGCCAGCTACAGCGAAAATCCGCGCGAACAGGCCGTGATTGGCGGCATCAAGATGGTGGAGCAATTCAATTGCACGGGGTGCCACCAGTTGGAGTTTGACCGCTGGGATGTGGCCTACAAGGCCGGTTCGCTGGGCGCGGCCGTGCAGACGGCCGATTATCCGTTCGAGATGCCGCACTTCACGCCGGCGCAAATTGAGGATTCGCAAAAGGAAGATCGCCGCGGCCTGTTGCACGCGCAACTGTACGGCCGGCCGGTGGTCGACGCCAAAGGGGAAGTTGCCACCACCGACGAAAACGAGGACGGCGACAAATTCGAAGGGGGCGGCCTGGGCGAACGCTTCACGCTGTGGCATGACACGTTGCTGGACGGCAAGGCCTGGCTCGTGGGTTCGAAAAATCCGCTGGTGCCCGACAATTGCGTCACGGCCAAGTTTTCCGGGCGTGGCGGCGATTTAGGCCGCTGGATTTATCCGACGGTAGTGGCCGACGAGCAAAAAATAAATCCCAACGCCAAGGCGGATGAAGCGTGGGGTTGGCTGCCGCCGCCGCTGATCGGCGAAGGCCAAAAAGTGCAAACCCGCTGGCTGCACGATTTCCTGTTGGAGCCGTACCCCATTCGTCCGGCGGTCGTGCTGCGGATGCCGAAATTCAACATGAGTTCCAACGACGCCACCGCGTTGGTCGACTTTTTCGCCGCGCGGGACGACGCTCCCGCGCCTTACGAGTTCGATGCCCGAACCAGCGGCGATTACCTCACGGCCCAGGAACTAAGCCATCACAACCGCCTGGTTGATGCGCTTAAAATCGTGACGAACAACAACTACTGCGTGAAGTGCCACCTGGTGGGCGATTACACTCCCGGCGGCAGCGTACGGGCCATGGGTCCGCAATTAGATCGCGTCAACGAACGGCTGCGGCCCGACTACGTGGAACACTGGGTGGGAAATCCCAAGCGCATTTTGCCGTACACCGGCATGCCGGTGAACATTCCGCCGGGCCAACCGGTGGCGCAAGATTTGTTCCCAGGCAACAGCCAACAGCAGCTTGACGGCGTGATCGATTTGCTGATGAATTGGGATCGATTCACCAAGGCGCAATTCACGCTGAAATCGTGGATTAAACCGGCCGCAGGGGCGACCGGCGGGGCCAGTTCAGGCGGCGCTGCCCCAGGCGCCGGGGCGAGTGCCACACCGCCGACAGGCAGTACGAGCAATAACCCATAGACCATGCATCATGCCATATCTACTTGCCGCTACCGGAGGACACACACCATGAAAACGATTCGCAGTATTCTTATGACGCTTTTTGCCATTGCTGTGACCGTTGCCGCCGCAATGTTTAATAGTGCCGCGCACGCCGACGATTGGGGCACGCTGACCGGGCGGTTTGTGTATGACGGCAAGGCGCCAGTGCCGGCGAAAATCACTCCTGATAAAGATGTGGAAGTGTGCGGCAAGCATCCGCTCAACAACGAGAGCCTGGTCGTGGCCGACGACGGTGGCTTGGCAAACGTGTTTGTTTGGGTGCGCACCAAAGACGTGAAGGCGGCGCCGGAATATGCGGCCACGGCGAATGAAAAGGTGGTACTGGACAATCACGATTGCCGCTTCCAACCGCACGCCTTGGCCATTCGCACGACGCAAACGCTGGAAATTAAAAACTCCGATCCCATGGGCCACAACACCAACGGGGCCGATCTGAAAGCCAATGCACCCTTCAATGGCGTCATTCCCTCGGGCAAAGACGAAGATATGACGCTGTCCTTGGGGGAGCCATTTCCGGCGAAAATCACGTGCAATATTCACCCCTGGATGAACGCCTATCTGCTGGTGCGGCCCGATCCGTATTTTGCCGTGTCGGGTAAGGACGGGAAGTTTGAAATTAAGGACCTGCCCGCCGGCACGGAGTTGGAATTCCAAGTGTGGCAAGAAAAAGCGGGCAATGTGGCAAACACCAAAATTGATAGCACAAAAACGGATAACCGTGGACGGTTTAAGTACACCGTCAAGGCGGGCGCAAATGATTTGGGCGATATCAAGCTTGATCCGTCGCTGTTTAATAAGGAGTGAATGGTGAGGAGGTGATTGGTTAGTGATTGGAAATAAATAGTTGGAGGTCGGAGGCAAGTGGGCGGTTTTTTAGTTCCCGGCGTGTCCGGGAAGGTTGAAGCGGAGAACAGTCGATGAAGTGGTTCAGGTGGTTTTCGATGATTGATTTGTTGGCGCTCCTGTGGATGGCAGGCTGTGCCCGGCCGATGCCCAACGATTCGCCGGGCAATGCCGAGGCGGCGGATAAAATTCGGCTGACGCTGGTGAGCAATGCCACTGCGTCCGGAGGCGGAGCCGCGGTGGAAACGCCAGCGGCGGCGAAGGCCACGGGCTGGGGGACGATGAAAGGCCGGTTTGTGTACGACGGCGCGCCGCCAACGCCGGCTAATCTTTCCATCACGAAAGATCCCGAGGTGTGCGGCAAACATCCGTTGGCCAACGAAGCGCTGCTGGTTTCCAGCGACGGCGGGCTGGCCAACGTGGTGTTGTTTGCTCGCAACAAAAATATCGAAGTGCATCCCGATTACGCAGCCACCGCCGAACAGCCCGTGCTGCTGGATAATCACGATTGTCACTTTGTGCCGCACATTGTCGCGGTTCGGACCGGGCAACCGCTGGATATTAAAAACTCCGACACGGTGAGCCACAACACCAACATCGCCTTTGCCAGCAACGCGCCGTTCAACGCCATTATTCCCTCGGGCTCGCCGCCGGCGGTGCAAAAGCTGGGTAGTGCCGAGCCTTCGCCCGCCACCGCGGTGTGCAACATTCATCCATGGATGAAAGGCTACGTGGTGGTGCAATCGCATCCGTATGTGGCCGTCTCGAACAAAGACGGCACGTTCGAATTGAAAAACGTGCCGGCCGGCATTCCATTGGAGTTCCAGGCGTGGCATGAATCGTCGAGCGGCTCCAACGGCGCCTTGCAAGCCGACCGGCCTGATTTGAAGTGGCAGCCCAACGGGCGGTTCACGGTCACTCTGCAGCCGGACCAGGTGCTGGATTTGAAAGATATTAAAGTGCCGGCGGCGACGCTGGCGGCAAAGTAATGCAAAATAGAAGCTCGAAAATACGACACGCAGTGGCGAATCTAAATCCAAAACCATTTTGATCTGATATCAAACTTTCCCTTGGGCCCATGTTAAATTCTTGGCGAAATACTGGCTGGCTTAGCGTGACGATGTTGGTGGTGTTGCCGCTTGCGGCCGGCTGCGGCGAATCGTCGCCGGCGCGGTTTCATGCCAACCTGGTGCAACTGGCCGATACCAACGTTTCCGACAAGCATCAGCAGCAAATTGCCGATATTTTGCTGGCCATGTTCGGCACCCCGGACGATCCTTTCGTGCTGCCGGAAACGGGGCTCGATTTGCAAAAGTTGAAGATCGCGGCCGGGCCGGTGAAGGGCTACACGCAAGGCTTGTTCCGCTTGCACTGCGTCCACTGCCACGGCATTACCGGCGACGGCATGGGGCCGACGGCGCTGTTTTTGAAACCGTACCCGCGCGATTACCGCGAAGGGTGGTTCAAATTCAAATCGACGCCATCGAATCAGCCGCCCACTCATGCCGATTTAGTGCGTACGCTGCAAGAAGGCATTCCGGGCACGGCGATGCCTTCGTTCAAGCTGCTTTCTGAAGGGGAAATTTATGCGTTGGTGGAATACGTGGAATATTTGAGCATGCGTGGCCAGACGGAGTTGGAGCTGATCAATCAGTACAAACTGGCGGATGCTTTCGATCCGGATAAAGAAGACTTCCCCACGACGAAAGAGTTTTTGGTCAACACGGTGATTTCGCCGATTGCGGCCAAGTGGAAAAATGCTCCCAGCCAATCGACCCAGGTGCCGACGCCGCCGAAAGATTTCGGCAGCACGGCTTCCATCGAGCGCGGCAAGCAGGTGTTTTACACCACCGGCGGCTGTGTGAAATGCCACGGGCCCACAGCGCTGGGAGATGGGCAATTGGTGTGGGACATGTGGAGTGAAGCAATTCATAAAATGGACGTGAAGGTGGCCGAATCCGCCGACCCGGCCAAATTGTCGGAATTAAGCTACGCGTTGCGGGTCGATGCCTTGCCGCCGCGCGAAGGGGAGCCGCGTAATTTGCGGGCCGGCATCTTGCGGGGAGGCCGCGAGCCGTACGAGTTGTTTTATCGGCTGAACAATGGAATTTTCCCGTCGCAAATGCCGGGCATTGGCACTACGCCTGGCATGACGAGCGACGATATTTGGCATTTGATCGATTTTATTTTGGATTTGCCATACGAACCGGGCAGCCAATACCACAACGACGAACACATGAAAGCTCCGCCGCGCGAATTGCTATAGCGAACCATTTCAACGCCTCCTCCGAAGTGCGAAATCATGGGTAAATTTTGGGCCTTGGTATTTTTGTGCGTGCCGATTTTCGGTGTGGCCATGTTTATTTACGGCCCCGCCAAGGGCGTGTGGCTGCCGGAAAACGTCGGCGCGGAAACGGCGTATTCCATCGATCACTTGTTTAAATTCATTCTGGCGCTGACGGGCATTGTATTCCTGGGCACCGAATTGACTTTGTTTTTGTTCTTGTGGCGGTACGACGGCAAAAGCAACAAGCAACCGGCTAAGTTTTCGCACGGCAGCCACACGCTGGAAATATGCTGGACCATTGTGCCGGCGGCGACGCTGTTGTTCATCGCCATTTATCAAATGAACACCTGGGCGGCGGCGAAAATGCGCACGCCGATGGCCGGCGGGCACGACATTCCGTTCACGGTGGAAGTTACGGGCCGACAATTCGAGTGGCGGCTGCGGTATCCCGGCGAAGACGGAATATTGGGAACCAAGGACGACTTGTTCGACGTGAACGAACTGCACGTGCCGGTCGGGGAAGAGGTGCTGGTCAGCTTGAAAAGTATGGACGTGTTGCACAGCTTTTTCCTGCCGAATTTGCGGGTCAAACAAGACGCGGTTCCGGGCATGAAAATTCCCGTTTGGTTCCGTGCCATGAAGGAAGGGGAATACGATATTCCCTGCGCCGAATTATGCGGCTGGGGACATTACAAGATGAAGGGTCGGCTGGTCGTCGAATCGCGGGAAGCTTACGAAAAGTATCTGGCTGATTTGAAGACGCGGCAAAATGCGGTGAGTCCGCCGGGAACGGCACAACAAACTGCGGAAGCGGAGCCGGAAGATGCGCAACCCGTCGCCGCGCAACCCCAGCAATCAGCTCCGCCGAACGAAGCAACATCGCCCCTGGCAAAAACAAACGAATAAGGTATTGGAATGAGCAGCATTACCGTTGGTTCGCATGCCCATGATTTTGGCGACGCGGGTGGTCACGCACACACGCAAAGCTTTTTGAGCAAGTACGTTTTTTCGAAAGACCACAAAGTCATCGGCATTCAATTTCTGTTTTCCACGCTGATCTGGTTTTTGATTGGCGGGTTGCTGGCGTTGGCGGTGCGGTGGCAAATCGCGTGGCCGTGGACCAAGGTGCCCATTTTGAATCACTTGTATGCGGCCGAAGGGGGACAAATGTCGCCTGAGGCATACACGATGCTGTTCACGATGCACGCCACGGTAATGATTTTTTTGGTGATCATACCGATTTTGGCCGGGGCGTTCGGCAACTTTTTAATTCCGCTGATGATCGGCGCCGACGACATGGCCTTTCCCACGCTGAACATGCTCAGCTACTGGTTCATGTGGCCGGCGTTTATTGCGTTTGGAGCCAGTTTTTTTGTGACCGGCGGGGCGGCGGCATCGGGCTGGACTTCGTACGCCACGGTGGCCTCCAACACTCAGGCTGCGCCCGGAAGTTACATCGGACAATCGTTATGGCTGGTTGGACTAACGTGCGTGGGCATTTCGTCGATGATGGGCTCGGTCAATTACATGACCACCATTATCCAAATGCGGGCGCCGGGGATGACCATGTTTCGCTTGCCACTGACGATTTGGGCGATGTTCATCACCGCCATATTGCAAGCCTTTGCGCTGCCGGTACTCACGGCGGCCGGCTTCATGCAACTGATGGACCGCCATTTGGGAACCGGGTTTTTCACGCCCGAGGGGCTGATCATCAATAACCAGTCGATCACACCCGGCGGCGGTCAACCGCTGTTGTGGCAGCACTTGTTTTGGTTCTACAGCCATCCGGCGGTGTACATCATGATTTTGCCGGCGATGGGCATGGTGAGCGACATTATCGCCTGCTTTGCGCGCAAGCCAATTTTTGGATACAAACCGATGGTATACGCCATCGCCGGCATCGCGGGGCTGGGCTTCATTGTGTGGGGGCACCACATGTTTGTCTCGGGCATGAACCCGGCCTTGGGTATGACGTTTATGGTGTCGACCATGCTCATCGCGCTGCCCAGCGCTATTAAGGTGTTCAATTGGCTGGGGACGCTGTGGGGCGGCAAAATCCAATTCACCACGCCGCTGTTGTTTGCCGTAGGCTTTGTATCAATGTTCATCATCGGCGGGTTGTCAGGCATTTTCATGGCGGCCACGCCGATCGATATTTTTATTCACGACACGTACTTCATTGTGGCCCATTTCCACTACGTGCTATTTGCCGGCACGGTGATGGGAGTGTTTGGCGCGATTTACTTTTGGTTTCCGAAAATGTTCGGCCGGCAAATGAACGAGTTTTGGGGCAAAGTACACTTCTTTTTCACGTTCATCGCGCTGAACTGCGTGTTCTTTCCGATGCACATTTTGCTGGGTCAGCCGCGGCGGTATGCCGATACGTGGCACGTTTCGGTGTTTCGCCATTACCAGCCTGTGAACGAATTCATTACGATGTCCGCCATTTTCCTGGTCGGTGTGCAAATTGTTTTCATCATCAACTTTTTCTACAGCATCTTTTTTGGGCCGCGCGTGGGGCGAAACCCATGGCACGCTAACGGCCTGGAATGGCAAGCGCCCAGCCCACCGGGGCACGGCAACTTTGATTTCCAGCCCGTAGTTTATCGCGGACCGTACGAATACAACTCGCCGGAAGTCGACGAAGATTACTACCCGCAAAATCAACCGCCGCCGAAGGACCGCCCGTTGGTGTCGGAAGATATGGGGCACTAAGTTGTGAAGGCAGAAGACTGAAAGCAGAAGGCGGAATGAGCGTACATTGATGAGTGGCAAAATCCGAACCCTGAACCCCGAACCCTCTCGCTGGCCGCATCGGCTGGCGGTGTGGTTGTGCTGCGCCACGTTTCCGCTGATCTGGATCGGCGGAACAGTCACCACGTATCAGGCGGGCATGGCGGTGCCCGATTGGCCCACCACGTACGGTTACAACCTGTTTTTGTATCCGTGGCAAACGTGGCTGTTGGGACCGTGGGATTTATTCATTGAGCACGGGCATCGGTTGTTCGCGTCCCTGGTGGGGCTGTTGACGGTTATCTTGTGCATCACGCTGTGGGTGACCAAGCAGCCGAAGTGGTTGAAAGCGCTCGGCTTTATCGCCCTGGGGGGCGTGATATTGCAAGGCGTGTTGGGCGGCCTGCGAGTATTGCTCGATGAGCGCACGTTGGCCATGACGCACGGCTGCGTGGGGCCCGCTTTTTTTGCCTTTACCGCGGCGTTGGCGGTTGTCACTTCGCGGCACTGGCAAGAAAATCGGCGCACTGTCAATGTGTCAGCGGCGAAAACGCTGCGGTTGCTGGCGGTGATCGCGCCGGTGCTGGCTTATTTGCAATTGGTGCTGGGCGCTCACTTGCGGCATTTCGCGGCCGATGGTTCGCCGGCCGCGTTCCGCAGAGTGGTGTTATCGCACGTGGGACTGGCGCTAGTTCTGACCGGATATATTTTCGGCATGGCCTTCGTGTTTTGGCGAAAGGCGAAAGACGTGAGGGCGCTGGTTATTCCGGCAACCGCGCTGGCCGGACTGATCTTTTTGCAATTGGCGCTGGGCGCATCGACCTGGGTAGTGAAATACGGTTGGCCGGCGTTTCTGGCCGATTCGGCCACAGCGTCGGCCTTCACCGTGCAGGCCCGCAGTTGGTGGCAAGCGCAAATCACGACGGCGCACGTGGCCACAGGATCGCTGATTCTGGCAATTTCCACGGTGTTGGCGGTGCGCAGTGTGAGCATGCTGGCTGTTCAAAGTGCGTTTCTGCCGGGGCAACGTAGTGCGCGGCGGATCCAATCGAATTCACTGGCGGAGGCCGTAGCATGAGCATCACCAGCTCCAGCTATGTGTACGCCTCGCGCCGGGAACTGGCGTTGGCAAGGTTGAACGCCTATTTGGAGCTGAGCAAGCCGCGGATTGCATCGTTGGTGCTGGTGGTGGTGGCCGTTTCCGCATTTGCCGGCCATTGGGGTCCGCCGCAGCTTTGGATTTGGTTGCACACGTTGTTGGGCACGGCATTGGTCGCGGCCAGCGCCAGCACGTTCAATCAGCTGTTGGAGCGTTCCTGCGACGCTCGCATGGAACGAACCGCCGGGCGTCCCCTGCCATCGGGCCGGCTGACCACCAAGCAGGCCATTTCGTTTGGCGTCGTGACGCTGGCGATTGGGGTCGCCGAATTAACTTTGTTGGTGAACATGCTCGCGGCTTTGTTGGGCGGTTTGACGTGGCTTTTTTACGTGGTTTTATACACGCCGCTGAAATCCAAAACCGCCGCCAACACGGCGGTGGGAGCCGTCGCGGGAGCGCTGCCCGTGCTAATTGGCTGGGCCGCGGTTGGCGCGTCGTTTTCGATTACCGGCGGTCCACTGCCGGATGGAATGTATGTGGCGGCGCTGTTTTTGATTGTTTACTTGTGGCAATTTCCGCACTTCATGGCCATCGCCTGGATTTATCGCCACCAATATTCCGCAGCCGGGCTCCAAATGCTGACGGTGGTGGATTCCACAGGCCGCCGCGCCGGCGCCCAGGCGGTATTGGGCGCGCTGGCATTGGCGCCCATCAGTTTGTTGCCTGCGTTGCAAATGCCCAGCCGAGTGTATTTGGCCGGCGCGCTTTCCCTGAGCATTGCTTACCTGGCGGCCGCCGTGCTTTTTTGTTGGCGACGCGATCAGCGAAGCGCACGATTTTTGTTACAAACTTCGCTCGTGTATTTGCCCGTGCTATTAATCCTGCTGGTTTTGTCGCCGTGGGTGTAATGCGGCGTTGGGAAAACCATTATCAACCACATTCATCGAACCTAAAGTAAACCGCATGGCCACTGCTACTCATGCTGATGAACATCATGCCGGGCACATTAAGCTGCAATATCAGCCGGGGCTGCCGATCCCACTGGGCAAAACCATCGTGTGGCTGTTTTTATCGACGGAAATTATGTTCTTCGCCGGGTTGATCGGCACTTACGTGGTGTTGCGGTTTGGAGCGCCCACGTGGCCGATGACCCATGAGGTGCACTTGAGCGAACCGATCGGCGCGTTCAACACTTTCGTGCTGATTTGTTCCAGCGTGTCGATCGTCCTGGCCTTGGAAGCCGCTCGGGCCAACAAAGCACGCGTGGCCAAGTTTTTCACGCTGATCACGTTTTTATTGGGTAGCGTGTTCTTGGGCGTAAAGGCTTATGAATACAACGCGAAGTTTTCCCACGGCTTGTATCCTTGGAGCCCGCACAGCCAAATTTACGAAAAGGCGAATTTGGAATATGGGTCGGCGGTGAGGCAACGATTGAAGACGCTGACGGCCCAGTATGGCGACCAAACGAAAGATTTATTCAACAACCTGAGCGACGAGCAGAAAGCGCAAATCGGCGAGTTGGAAAAAAAGCCGTGGTCGGAAGAAACGCAGGCGGCATACGCGGCCATTTCGCCGCAGATTGCCGAGCTGAAATCGCGCTCGCAGACCTGCACCGATTTGTCCGCGGAGCTGAAACTGGAAGACCCGACGGTGGATTTGGTGCAACTGAGCAACAAAATATATCCGCCTCCCGACCAAAACACTTCGGGCTTGCCCTGGGAAAAAGAAGAACACCCAGGGCTGAACGAGCAATACCCGTGGCTGAAACTTCCGTTTGTGGTGCCGGGGGGCAACATGTGGGCCAGTACGTACTTTTTGTTGACGGGTTTCCACGCCTTGCACGTGATCGTAGGATTGATTGTGTTCGTAATCTTGATGACGATGGATTTGAACGCCACGCGGGCCGGGTTTTTGGAAAACACGGGCTTGTATTGGCACTTTGTCGACTTGGTGTGGATTTTCCTGTTTCCGCTGTTGTATTTGTTTTGAAGTGAAGCAGCAATTAGCGGTGAGCAATTAGCATTTGGAGTTTGCCCAATGTCGGAGAATTTACCTACGTCGCATGGGCCGGTGGTGGAAACGCAGGATGCCCACGGTCACGTTGCGCACGGACAGGATGCTCATGGTCATGATGCCCACGGCGGCCATGCGGGCCATTCGACGGGCATCGCCCAATACATTTACGTATTTATCGCACTTTGCCTGCTGACGACGCTTTCGTTTCTTACGTCGTTCCATTGGTGGCACGAATACTTTTCGGTCACGGAAAGCCGGATGCTGATGATGGCGGTATCGTGCACGAAAGCGCTATTGGTCATTCTGTTTTTCATGCACGTACTGTGGGAAGCCAATTGGAAATTTGTGTTGACCATTCCGGCCATGTTGATGTCGATTTTTTTGCTGCTGATGCTGGTGCCGGACATCGGCATGCGTTTGCGTCATGCTTCGGAAGAACGGAAATTCCAAGCTGCAGAACCCCCGCCCGAACAAGCCAGTCCGCCCGCCGCACCGCAACCAGCGGCGGAGCCCGCCTCATGAACCATTTGCCCGCCATTCGCGTCGACGGAGTGAACCACTGGTATGGCCAGCGGCACGCGCTAAACGACGTTTCGTTTGAAATAGCGGCCGGCGAAGTGTTTGTGTTTTTGGGACCCAACGGCGGAGGAAAATCGACGCTGTTTCGCTTGCTCAGCACGCTGTTGCCGCTGCAACAAGGGGAAGCCGAAGTCCTGGGATTTAATTTGCAGCGGCAAATCGGCGAAATTCGCGCCCACATCGGCGTGGTGTTTCAATCTGCCAGCGTCGATCGGAAACTGACGGTAGGGGAAAATCTGCTGCATCAGGGGCATTTATACGGATTGAGCGGCGCGGATTTGGCCCGCCGCAGCCAAACATTGCTGGAACGCTTTCGGCTGACCGACCGGGTGCGCGACCGGGTGGAAACGCTTTCCGGCGGCCTGCGGCGGCGCGTGGAATTAGCCAAAGGGCTGTTGCACCGTCCGCAGTTATTGCTGCTCGATGAGCCCAGCACGGGGTTGGATCCGGCGGCCCGCAGCGACGTCTGGAGTTATTTGCACCAACTGCGCCAGCAGGATGGCGTGACCGTGGTGCTGACCACGCATCTGCTGGAAGAAGCCGATAAGGCTGACCGTATAGCGATTTTGGACCGCGGAAAGCTTGTCGCGCTGGATAAGCCCGACGCTTTGCGTTCGACCGTGGGGGGCGACGCCATTACGATTCAAAGCGCCTCGCCGGAAGCGTTGGCGGAAGGGATTCGCGATCGCTTCGGATGCACTGCCGGCGTGATGGAAGGGAACGTGCGGCTGGAGATGCCGGAGGGGCATCAGTGGGTTGCTCGGCTCGTCGAAGCGTTTCCTGGGCAAATCAGCGCCATCACGCTGGGCAAGCCGACGCTGGAAGATGTGTTTATCGACCGCACCGGGCACCGGCTGGAAACCGTGGAAGAAGAGGAACCGCCCAAGAAAAAGCGGCGGCACTAAAACGCTGCCTGAAAACTGCACCATCGAGCAAAATACGACACAAACAATCCATGAGCACTGCCACTTCACCCTTAAACACGACCGAAGCGGACCGCTCCGCAGCCGCGCTGCCGCTGGCGAGCATTCGGCCCCGCCCGTGGTTGGCGGCGTGGACGCTGTGCCGCCGCGAATGGGTGCGCTTCATCCGGCAAGGCAACCGGGTGTTTGCGGCGCTGGGTCAGCCGATTATTTTTTGGATTTTGCTGAGCGGGCTGCTGGGGTCGTCGTTCCAAATGAACGCCGGCGGCGCGGTGGGGCAAAACACCCTGGCCGCTGGATCTGGCGCTATTACGGATAGTCTCGTGACGGTGTCCTACGCTCAATATTTTTTCCCGGGCACGCTGGTGATGATCATTTTGTTCACGGCGATTTTCGCCACGATTTCGGTGATTGAAGATCGGCGCGAAGGGTTTTTGCAATCGGTCTTGGTGGCGCCGGTGCCGCGGTGGTCGGTCGTCATCGGCAAAGTGTTGGGGGGCGCGCTGATTGCGCTGGCCCATGCCGCCGTGTTTATGCTGCTGTGCTTCACGCTGAAGGTGCCGCTGACGCTGCTGACGGTGCCGGCGGTGCTGGTGCTGTTGTTTGTGATCGGGATCGCGCTCACTTCGCTGGGGCTGGCGATCGCGTGGCCCATGCAATCGACGCAGGGGTTTCACGCCATCATGATGGTGTTTTTGCTGCCCATGTGGTTGTTGTCCGGGGCGTTTGCACCGCCGGGCAATAATTGGATCGGTTGGATCGTGTGCTTCAATCCGCTGACGTATTGCCTGGCCCTTCTGCGGCGAATTTTATACTGGGGGGCCGATCCCGCGGTCAAAGAAGCCGTCTTGGCCGGATTGCCGTCGGCGTGGTTTAGCGCGCTGGTGACGCTGGTGTTTGTGTGTGCCATGTTCGCCCTGGCCTGGCGCGTGGCATCGGTTCGTTCGATCGGAGATGCAACATGAAAAGCAAAGCCTTGGCGTTTTGGGTGACCCTGGCCCTGGTCAGTTCCGCCGCATACGGGTCGTGGGTGGCATGGCGGACCTTTCAGACGGCCGAGCCGCGCCACGTGAGCGCGCCGGCCTGGCAAAGCAACTATCCGCCTGCGCCGCCGCCGGGCCCGCGCATCAAAGATTTCAAACTTATCGAGCGCAGCGGCCGGGAGTTCGATTCTCAGGAACTCAAAGGGCACGTATGGATCGGCAGCTTTTTCTTCGCCAGTTGCCCCGGACCGTGCTGGCAGCAAAACCAGGCGCTGAAGAAAATTCAAGACGAATTCAAAGACACCGATTTGCGTTTGGTCAGCATCACCTGCGATCCGCGGAACGATTCGCCCGAAGTGCTGACGCGTTACGCCGACCGCTTTCCGGCCGATCCTTACCGCTGGGTGTTTTTGACCGGCGATTTGGAATATATCAAACGCATTGGGCGCGATGTGTTTTTGCAATATGTGCAGGAAGGCTCGCACCTGAATCGGGCGTTGTTGATCGATCGCGACGGCAAAATCCGCAACAGCTTCGATATGCTCGACCCGGCTAAAGTCGAGGAGTTGCGAACGCAAATCCGACAATTGTTGGACGAAAAACCGACGCCGGATGCTGCTCCCGCGGCCGAAACCGATGGCTCCGCAGCCGATCAACCTGTGAAATAAACCCGTTGCATACTTATATCCTCATTCGAAAGCTGCTTGTGCTGCCGCGTGATCGAATACCTGCCCACTGTCAACGCTTCGCTCAACGCCACGGCCACCGTGCTGTTGTTGGTCGGTTATTGGTTAATCAAACGGCGGCGCGAGGTGGCCCACAAACGGGTGATGCTGTCGGCGTTCGGCGTGTCGATGCTGTTCTTGGCGTGCTACCTGACGTACCACGCGATGAAAACATGGCATACCGTGTTCGGCGGTCCGCAACCTGTTCGCACTGTGTATTACGCAATGCTGATCAGCCACGTGATTCTGGCGGCCACGGTGCCGGTGTTGGCGGGACGAACCATTTACCTCGGCCTGTGCGATCGGCGTATGGCACATCGCCGCTGGGCCCAATGGACGTTTCCGATTTGGCTGTACGTTTCGATCACCGGGGTGTTGATTTATTTCATGCTGTATCATCTCTACCCGCCCAGCCGGCAAGACGATACAATCAAGGGGCCAGCCACGGTCCAGTCGCAAGACTAAACGAATAAAATGAAGCGAACCATGAAACGCACGAACGCCACGTTTTTCGTCCGCCGTTTTGCGCCGCTCCTGATCGCGTTGGCGGCCATATTTTCCACGGTCCACACAGTTTGGGCTTGCCCCACCTGCAGCGAAGCCGCGGCCGCCAACGATCCGGAACACGAGCACATGGTGAAGGGCTACTTCTACAGCATCTTGTTCATGATGGGCATGCCGTACACCATTTTCGCCTGCTTTTGCGGGTACATGTATTGGGAAGTGAAAAAGGCCCGGGCTCGCAATGCCGCCCAAAATTCTGGTGGAACGTCCGCGCCGAACAAGCCGCTGTTGCCGGCCGCGGCCGCTGCCGAACCGTTTCCAACCGCTGAGCATGCCGAAAGCGGCGTCACGGAAAGCTGCAATTCAAACCCTCGCGAACTGGTGGAAGTATAGGGCCGCACTAGAGCGCATCCCACGAACGTGTAGCGGATGTAGTGGCCGCTGTCCTCAGCGGCTGGGGACCCCGGCGCGCCGGGGCCGCTACATGATCGTGTGACGATCTCTAAACTTGCGGTGGAGATGAAGCTGAGGTTTCCGCTTTTTTGGCCGACACAAGTTTCGTCGCCGGCTCAGGATCGAAATACAAATCGACGCTGATCCAAATGCCGCGGGCATAGCGAAAAAACCACAGCGGAAACAACAGGCAAAAAGCCAACAGCAAACGCATGATCCAGTCTGGCGGCAGCGCTTCGGTGAAGAACAGTGCAAAATAGGCCGCGGTCACAATCAGCGCCGTGAGCCCGTAGTTCACGAAAATCGACCCCAACCAATAACCGGGGCTGCGTTCGAAGCGAAAGTGGCACTGCTCGCAGCGCGGGTACATGGTGAACCAGCCACGAAATAATTTCCCCTGGCCGCAAACCGGGCAGCGCAGGCGAACGGCCCGCCACAACAGCGTCACGAGCGAACTCGCTGCGGCGGGGTGAACACCAGCGGCAGAATCGATATTTTTGCCGGTCGGTGCGCAAGCGTCTGCGGCGGGCTGGCGAATTGGATCGTCGGGCGGCAGAGTGGAATTTGGTAGGCTCATGGCACGATTGTCCCCAGCACATTATGATGACAATCCGCTGGTTTTGCAGGACCTTTTAGAGCGCATCCCTTGTCAATGTAGCGCCGGCTGTCCGCAGCAGCTTGTAGGTCGCTGGCGACAGCGACCGCTACAACGGCTTAAATGCGCCCTGGATTCCGCCGGTCGACCGGCACACATCGAACCATCCACTTTGGCCCGGACCTTCGCCATGGCAAGTTTTGGCCGTTTATTGCAAATTGTCGGATTGGTGTTGCCTCCCTTGTCGATCGTGCTGCAACTACAAGGGGCCATTACGCTGGGACAAATGTTGTTGATGCTCGTGGCGGCGGTGTCGGCGTTTTGGATCGGCCGCATTTTGGAAGGCTACGCGCGGCAGTAAGGCATGATCGGCGGGCACCACATTCACCATCGAACAATACCCGACATGGCCCCCCTGTACCCTTTACGCTTTGAACCGCTGTTGCGCCGTTACCTATGGGGCGGCCGCAAGTTGGGCACGCTGTTGGGCAAGCCCCTGGGCGAAGGGAACGATTACGCCGAAAGCTGGGAAGTGGTCGATCGAGCGGCCGATCAAAGCCGCGTGGCAGCCGGACCCTTGGCCGGAACTTCGCTGAACGAATTGATGCAGGCACACGGCCTGGAGCTATTGGGACGACATCATCCGCAGCCGCGATTTCCGCTGCTGTTCAAATTCTTGGATTGCGAAAAAACGCTGTCAGTCCAGGTGCATCCGGACGATGAACAAGCAGCCCGGCTGAACCCGCCCGACTTCGGCAAAACCGAAGCCTGGGTGGTGTTGGCCGCCGAGCCGGGCAGCGTGATTTATGCCGGGCTGAAGCGCGGCTTCGATCGGCATGCCCTGGAACGCGAAGTGCAGCGCGGCGCCTGCGAATTGTGTTTGTATCGTTTTCAACCTCAGCCGGGCGATTGCTTGTTCCTGCCGGCTGGGGCCGTTCATGCATTGGGAGCGGGGTTAGTCATTGCCGAAATTCAACAATCCAGCGACGCCACGTTCCGTTTGTTCGATTGGAACCGCCTGGGCCCCGATGGCCGGCCGCGACCCCTGCACGTCGATCAGGCGCTGGCCGCCATTGATTACAAGCTGGGACCGTTAACACCGCAGTCGCCGCGGCCGACGGAGCGGCCGCACGTGCAGCGGCTGGTGACGTGCGACAAGTTCGTGCTCGATCGCTGGCGGTTCAGCCGGCCGGAACCTGTCGGCGGCGACGGGCAGTTTCATCTTGTGGCGGTGATTGAGGGAGAAATTGAGGCGGCGGGCGATCCATCCGGCGCGCCGCTAGCGCGCGGCCAAACCATGCTTTTGCCGGCCGCGCTGGCGCCTTGCCTGCTGACCCCCAAACAATCCGCCACGGTGCTGGATATTTATCTGCCTTAGAGCGCATCCCACGAACGTGTAGCGGATATAGTGGTCCCGGCGCGCCGGGATCCTCAGCGGCTGGGGACCCCGGCGCGCCGGGGCCGCTACATGATCGTGAGACGATCTCTAGCCGGGCCGCACGACCCATTCCCTGAAACCGCCGATTGATATCGGTGTGTCAAATCAGGACATTCCAAGGGGACGGGTCGACGTGCCAGCAGTGGATTGCCAACGGGAACCGCTCTGGCTAAGGCGCTGCCGCGAGACTAAAATTCCGCCCCTTATTGAGCTGCACATCGATGCGCGGCAGTAATCTCGCTCCTCGTCCAAGCGCGCATCGTTGCCCAATGCTTAGGAGTCACTGATGTCGCCGCCGCGCCGCTTTGAGTTCGCGCCATGTTGGCTGCCGCTGGTCTGCGCACTGGCCGGTTGCGCCAACACCGATTTGCCGACGCTGTGCAATCCGGGTTCGCAAGCGTACCAGGTGGCGGTCGCTAAAAAGTTCGATCCATATCCCGATCCGACCGTGGGAGGGGACATGACCGGGGCGCGTCCGCGGGATTATACAAATCCTCGGGCCAATCCCGACGAGACCAAGCTGCAGCCGTTTATCGCCGGGCCTGCCGCTGGACCGCCGGCCAGTGCGTATCCGCCGGCCGCCGCGTATCCTCCGGCGCCGTATTACTCCTATCCGGCGGGCAGCGCGCCTGCACCGGCGGTTTATCCGCTTGGCGCCGCACCGGCCGGAGCGCCGATTGTTTATCCGCCGGGAGCATCACCGGGCGGTGCCGCGCCTCCGCCGGGCGCAGTTTATTTGCCGGGCGGGGCGACGGCGCCGCCGCTGGGAACCACTTCGCCCGCTGTAGCGCCGGCATCAAGCGGCATGGCGCCGTTGGCGCCGATTCCTGCTGCACCGCTGCCCACAAGCAATACGTTGCCAAGCAGTGCCCCAGGGGGATCGGCCTACGGCACGGCGATCAATGCGTCGTCGCCGTAAGACCGATGAGTTGTGATGCGTTCATGGCAACCCGACTGCTCGTTAAGCAGCGGGCCGACGGCGCTTTCGCGCCAGGCTGACCAAGCCAACCGCCCCCAAAAATCCCAGAGCCAAGGTCGAAGGCTCAGGCACGGCGTAAGTGGGCGCGATGTTATGGCTCAAATCGTACACAAAAAGCTGCAAGTCCGCATTGGTGATCAGCCCGTCCTGGTTGATATCGAGAATATCCTCCAAATCGGCCACGTCGAGCGTTGTGCCATAATGATTGCCCCACGGATTAGTCATGGCGTTATATGGCGATTCATAATTAGTCAAATTCGCCAGCGCCTGCTCCATGGGCAAAATATCACCCGCATTTGCCTGACCGCTGTCATCGACATCGCCCAGACGAAGTTGGGTGGAATTATTAGGCACGATTTCTCCAGTACCGAATACCTGCTCTGCACCAGTCAGGTAACCTGTAAAGTGAATCTGAAGCAGATCTTGCTGAAACACTGAATTGGAAGGACTGGCGTCCGAGGTACCAAGATACAAGGGCGATGTCGCCGAGGAAGCCGACGGATTGCTGGGATTTGAAGTCACCCAGTTTTTAATGCGCAGGAAAGTGCCAGTTGTCCAGGCGCCCGCGACACCACCAGTAAAGGTCAAATGGCCATTG